>JADLDQ010000201.1 GCA_020846575.1 Burkholderiales bacterium | reverse complement strand
GGCGGCATGCGGGCGCGGCGCCGCGAGCCGGGAGGTCCGGGCGATAGCGGCCGGCCGGCCGGGGCCGCGCAACGCGCGGGGGGCCGGCCGGCGCGAAGCGTTGCGCGACATTTCGTGCGACCCTGAAACGCGGAAAGGCCGAACTATACCGGAAGCGCGTCCTCGAAATCCCACCGCGCGGGCCGGGCGCGCGGACATCACGTCGTTGTGCGCGCCTGCGCGCCGGGCTAACATTTTCGCCGGGGAGAGACTCGCAGATGCTTCTGGAAAACCGGTTGCGGCGGATGCTCGCTCGCGTGAGCGAGCGGGATTCGATACCGCTGCGGCTGGTGCTCTGGAACGGTCGCCAGTACGACTTCGCGCAACAACCGAGCGTGACGGTGCGCATCCCTTCGCCGTCGGCGCTGCGCTTTTTCGTGAATCCCGACCTCAACCGCCTGGGCGAGGCCTACGTGGAGGGGCGCATCCAGGTCGAAGGCCCGGTCCAGGACCTGTTCGGCATCGCCGAGCGCTTCACCCGCCACGCGGCCCGCGAGCGGCGCGGCGTGCTGCGCTTCGGCCGCCACTCCCGCGCCGGGGACCGCGCGGCGATCGAGCAGCACTACGACGTCTCCGACGATTTCTATCGCCTGTTCCTCGACCGCAACATGGTGTACTCGTGCGCCTATTACCGCAGCGATTCCGACACGCTCGAACAGGCGCAGTTGCAGAAGCTCGATCACATCCTCGCGAAGCTGCGCATGCGTCCGGGGGACCGTTTCCTCGACATCGGCTGCGGCTGGGGCTCGCTCATCCTGCGGGCGGTGAAGCGCTGCGGCGCGAACGCAGTCGGGATCACGCTGTCGCGTAACCAGTATCAGTTCGTCAAGCGCCGTATCGCCGAGGAGGGCCTGGAGGGACGCTGCGAGGTGCGCCTGCAGGACTACCGGGACATCCCCGCCGCCGAACGCTACCGGCGCATCGCCAGCGTCGGCATGTTCGAGCACGTCGGCCTGCGCAATCTCGGCGCCTACTTCCGCAAGATGCGCTCGCTGCTCACCGAAGACGGACTGGTCCTGAACCACGGGATCACCGCGAGCGGTACCGACAGCCGCTGGGTGGGTCGCGGTGCCGGGGAATTCATCCACCGCTACGTTTTTCCCGGTGGGGAGTTGCCGCACGTCTCGCTCGCGATCCGCGAGATGTCCGCCGCCGGCCTGGAAGTTCTCGATATCGAGTCGCTGCGTCGCCATTACGCCAGGACCTGCCGCGAGTGGGCTGCGCGTCTGGCCGCGAACTACGACGCGGCGGTGTCCGCGGCAGGGGAGAAGCGCGCCCGCGTCTGGAACGTCTATCTCGCCGGCTGCGCCTTCGGCTTCGCGCACGGCTGGATGAACATCTACCAGGTGCTTGCCTGCGGCGAGGGCGCGGCCGACGGGGTGCTGCCGCTGACCCGCGACGACATCTACGGCGCCCCGGACTCGCCGCCTGCACAAACCGCCGCGCGCGCTCGATCCGCGCCAGGCGCGCCCGCCCTCGCGGCTCAGGGCGAGAGCGCGCGCAATTCCAGCCGGTAGCGCCGGGCGCGCTCCGCGTAGCTGCGCGCGACCTCGAGGAGCCACGCCAGCTCCTCCCGGGTGAGCGCGCGCACCACCCGCACGGGCGCGCCCAGCGCGAGCACGCCCGCAGGAATCTGCCGGCCCTCGGGCACTAGGGATCCGGCCCCGACGATGCTCCCGGCGCCGATCACTGCCTCGTTGAGGACGACCGCGTTCATCCCGATGAGGCTGCCGTCGTGCACCCTGCAGCCGTGCAGCATGGCCTTGTGCCCCACGCTCACCTGGCGGCCGAGCACGAGCGGCTTGCCCGGGTCGGCATGCAGCACCGCGCCGTCCTGGATGTTGGTGTCTCGACCCACGGTGATCGCCTCGTTGTCCGCGCGGACCACGGCGTTGAACCAGACGCTCGCGCCGGGCTCGAGCGTAACGCCTCCGATCACCGCCGCGGTGGGCGCGACATAGCACTCGGCCTGCGCGATCGACGGCTCCAGCGGGCCGAGGGCATACAGTGGCACTTCTTCGCTCCTTCGCCGGGCGGCCTGCCGGGACGCGCGCGCCGCTCTGCGGCGGCGCAGGCGAGCGGGGCGCGCGCCGCGGTCGCCACCGCGCCCCGAGCAGCCGCTGTCGCAGCTCAAACGGCCGCTGTCGCAGCTCCAGCGGCCGCTGTCGCGACCCGACCGGGGCGCGCCGATCATATCAGCGGGGTGAGGCGGCGCGCAGAGTATCATTCACGCCTCGCGAAACGGTCCGCTCATGAAGCACAGCGCATCCCTCTTCCTGGACGTGCGGGGAATCCGCTACCACGTGCGCTGCTGGGGACGCGACGGCGCTGCGCGCATCTTCATGCTCCATGGGTGGATGGACGTCTCGGCCTCGTTCCAGTTCGTCGTGGACGAACTGCAGGGCGACTGGCAGGTGCTGGCGCCGGACTGGCGCGGATACGGTCTGAGCGCCTGGACGCAGGCCGACTGCTACTGGTACCCGGACTACTTCGCGGACCTGGATCGGCTGCTCGCGCACTTCCAGCCGGAGCGGCCGGTCGATCTGGTCGGGCACAGCATGGGCGGCAACATCGCGTGCATGTATGCCGGCATCCGCCCGGAGCGCGTGGCGAGGCTGGTGAACCTCGAAGGGCTGGGCCTCAAGGACAACGATCCCGCCGAGGCGCCCGGTCGCTACGCGCGCTGGATCGGCGAGCTCGCCGGCGAGCCCGGATTCCGGGACTACCGGGACTACGGGGAACTGGCGCTGCGGCTCCAGCAAGCCAATCCGCGCCTTCCTGCGGAGCGCGCGGCCTTTCTCGCCCGCCACTGGGGCCGTGAGGAGCAGGGCGGGCGGGTCGCGCTGCGCAGCGACCCGAGGCACAAGATCGTCAACCCGGTGCTCTACCGCGCCGCGGAAGCCGCGGCCTGCGCGCGCGGCATCTCGGCGCCGACGCTGTGGGTGCAGGGCGAGCACTCGGAATCGCTTGCGAGGCAGCGCATTCCCGAGGCGGAACTCGCCCGCCGCAAGCACGGCGTACGCCACCTGCACGAGATGGTCATCCCCGGCGCCGGCCACATGATGCACCACGACCAGCCGCAGGGCCTCGCGCGGGCGATCGAGTCGGTCCTCGGCGCCGCGGCCGCCGGCGCGACGCAGGATCAGCGCAGCGCGTGAACTGGGACCTGCACTGCCACTCGACGGTCTCCGACGGACTGCTCTCGCCCGCCCGGCTGGCATGGCGTGCGCGCGCCAACGGGGTGGACGCGCTGGCGCTGACCGATCACGACGACACCGCGGGCCTCGCCGAGGCGCAGGCGGCCGCGCGCGCGGCGGGCATCCGCTTCATTCCCGGGGTCGAGATCTCGGTCACCTGGAACGAGCGCAGCGTGCACATCGTCGGCCTGGACGTGGACCCGGCCCACGCGCCGCTTCGCGAGGGCCTCGCGCGGGTGCGCAGCGGCCGCCTGGGGCGCGCGCTGCGCATCGCCGAGGCGCTGGCCCGGGTGGGCATCGAGGGCTGCCTGGAGGGTGCGCTGCGGCACGCCGGGCGAGCGCACGGCATCGGCCGGACGCACTTCGCCCGCTACCTGGTCGAGAGAAATGTCGCGCGCGACCTGCGATCGGTGTTCCGGGGCTTTCTTGCCCGGGGCAAGCCGGGGTACGTTCCCCACCAGTGGGCATCGCTCGAAGACGCGGTGTCCTGGATCGCGGTCGCCGGCGGTGTGGCGGTGATCGCGCATCCGGCGCGTTACCGGTTCGATCCGGCGCAGACGGGGCGGCTGTTCGAGGAATTCAGGCGCTGCGGTGGCGCGGGGATCGAGCTGGAGAGCGGCGGCCATGCAACGCAGGCAACCCGGCTCCTGGCGGGACTGGCGCGCGACCTCGACCTCGCGGGTTCGCGCGGCTCGGACTTTCACGGCCCGGGCGAGAGCCGCGCGGAGCTCGGCCGGCTCGCGGAACTGCCCCCGGGCGTGCGGCCGATCTGGTCGGTGCTGCGGCCCGCGGCCGGCTGAAGCCGCAGCGGCAGGCGCACCCGAGGCGACAAGACTCCCCCATGGCCCAGTACTTCCGGGTGCATCCGTCGAACCCCGAGCCGCGCCTGGTCGCGCAGGCCGCCCGCATCCTGCGCGGTGGCGGCCTTGTCGCCTATCCCACCGATTCCTGCTACGCGTTCGGCTGCCGCATCGGCGATACCGGCGCGATGCAGAGGCTGCGCCAGGTGCGGCGCATCGACGAGCGGCATCATCTGACCCTGATGTGCCGCGATCTCTCGGACATCGCCGTGTACGCGAAGGTCGACAACGCGCAGTATCGCCTCCTGAAGCGCCTCGCGCCGGGCAGCTTCACCGTGATCCTCCAGGCGACGCGCGAGCTGCCTCGGCGGCTGCTGCACGCGCGCCGCAAGACCATCGGCGTGCGCGTGCCGCAGCACCCCCTGGTGCGCGCGCTGCTCGCGCAACTGGACGAGCCGCTGCTCTCGGCCACCGCGTTCCTGCCGGAGGAGAGCGAGCCTGCGACCGATGCCGGGTTCATCCGGGAGCGTCTGGAGCACGAGCTGGACCTGGTGATCGACGGCGGCTCTTGCGGAACGCTGCCCACCACGGTGGTCGACCTCACCGGCAAGGACGCCGTGCTGTTGAGGCGCGGCAAGGGCGAGCCCTCATTGGCCGGGTTGGATGCCTGATAGAATACCGCCCCGCCGCGGTCCGGAAACTCTTCCCGCGGCGGCGCCACCAGGTCAGCAATGGATCACCTCGTCCAGGTTTTGGAGTACCTCGTCAAGGTCGCAGCGGTCTACGCCATACCGGTGATATTCGCCATCACCTTGCACGAGGCGGCTCACGGCTACGTCGCGCGCCATTTCGGCGACCTCACCGCGTGGCGGCTTGGCCGGGTGAGCCTCAACCCCCTGCGCCACATCGACCCGGTCGGAACGATCGCGGTGCCGCTCGCGCTGCTCGCCGCCGCGAAGCTGCTCGGGGGCGGCGCGCTCCTGTTCGGCTGGGCGAAACCGGTGCCGGTCAATTACTACGCGCTGCGGCACCCCCGGCGCGACATGATGTGGGTGGCGGCGGCGGGCCCGCTCGCCAATCTCGGCATGGCGCTCGCCTGGGCGCTGGCCATGAAGCTGGTGAGCGTCCTGCCGCAGAACTACTTCACCGTCCCGATGACGCTGATCGCCGAGGCCGGCGTCTCGGTCAACATCGTGCTCATGATCCTCAACCTGCTGCCCATCCTCCCGCTGGACGGCGGGCGGATCGCGGCGAGCCTGATGCCCGAACCGATGGCGCGCATCTACGCGCGCTCGGAGCCGCTGGGGCTGGTGATACTGCTGGTGCTGGTCTCCACCGACCTGCTGAGCGTGGTGCTCGCCCCGATGGTGTTCGCCTCCATCGGCTGGATCGATTCGCTGTTCGCGCTCTGAGACGAAAATGCCGGAACCCCGCGTCGTGTCAGGCATGCGCCCCACCGGCGCGCTGCATCTGGGCCACTATCACGGCGCCTTGAAGAACTGGGTGCGCCTGCAAAGTGAGTTCCCGTGCTTCTACTTCGTGGCGGACTGGCACGCGCTCACCACGCACTACGACACCCCGGAGATGATCGAGCACAGCGTCTGGGACATGGTGATCGACTGGCTGGCGGCCGGCGTCGACCCGGCGCAGGCGACCTTGTTCATCCAGTCACGCATCATCGAGCACGGCGAACTGCACACGCTGTTGTCCATGATCACCCCGCTGGGATGGCTGGAGCGCGTGCCATCCTACAAGGACCAGCAGGAGAAGCTCGCGGACCGCGACCTGGCGACCTACGGATTCCTCGGGTACCCGCTGCTGCAGAGCGCCGACGTGCTGATCTACCGGGCGAAGTACGTGCCGGTCGGCGAAGATCAGGTGCCGCACATCGAGTTCATGCGCGAGATCGCGCGCCGCTTCAATCACCTCTACGGTCGCGAGCCCGGGTTCGAGGAGAAGGCGCGTGCGGCGGTGCGCAGGATGGGCAGTCGCAAGGCGAAGCTGTACGAGAAGCTGCGCACCGCGTTCCAGGAGCAGGGCGACGCCGAGGCGCTGGCCGCGGCGCGCGCGCTGGTGGAGGAGCAGCAGAATCTGACCGCGGGCGACCGCGAGCGCCTGTTCGGCTACCTGGAGGGCGGCGGGCGGATGATCCTGGTCGAACCGGAGGCGCTGCTCACCGAGACTTCCCGGCTGCCCGGCCTGGACGGGCAGAAGATGTCCAAGTCCTACGGCAACGCCATCGCGCTGCGCGAGGACCCGGAAGACATCCGCAGGAAGATACGCACCATGCCCACCGACCCGGCGCGGGTGAAGCGCAGCGATCCCGGGGATCCGCTCAAGTGCCCGGTGTGGCAGTTCCACCAGGTCTACAGCGACGAGAAGACGCGCGCCTGGGTGAACGAGGGATGCCGCTCGGCGGGGATCGGCTGCCTGGAGTGCAAGCAGCCCGTCATCGACGCGGTGCTGGCCGAACTCGCGCCGGTGAGGGAGCGCGCGCAGATGTACCTCGACGACCCGACGCTGGTGCGCAATATCGTCGCCGACGGCTGCGAGAAGGCGCGCCAGTTCGCCCAGGAGACCATGCGCGAGGTTCGGGACGCGATGGGGCTCGCGCAATCATGAAGACGCGCCGGGCCGCCCAGGCACCGGGAGGCAGGGCGTGAGCGGCGCCCAGCCGGCGCAGGCCGAGATGGCGACGCCGCTGCGCCCGAGCGGCGAGCCGATCGCCGTGGTGCGCGGGGTTCCGGTGCACGAGCTCCCGGCCGACCTGTACATCCCGCCGGACGCGCTGGAGGTCTTCTTCGAGACCTTCGAGGGGCCGCTCGACCTGCTGCTCTACCTCATCCGCAAGGCCAATATCGACATCCTCGACATCCCGATGGCGCGGCTCACCGCGCAGTACATGGAGTACGTAGAGGCGATGCGCAGCCGCAACCTGGAGCTCGCGGCCGACTACCTGCTCATGGCCGCCATGCTGATGGAGATCAAGTCGCGGATGCTGCTGCCCAGGCCGAGGGCGGCCGACCGCGAGGAGGAGGATCCCCGCGCCGAGCTGGTGCGAAGGCTCCTCGAGTACGAGCGGATGACGCTCGCCGCGCACAAGCTGGACTGCCTGCCCCACGTGGACAGGGACTTCTTCGTGGTCGAGGTGCATCTGCCGGCGGCTCTCGCGAGGGTGCTGCCGCAGGTCGCGGCCGCCGATCTCGAGGGCGCCTGGCGGTCGATTCTGACACGCGCGCGTCTCAACCAGCATCACCGCGTCAGCAGGGAAGAACTGTCGGTGCGCGAGCACATGAGCGAGATCCTGCGCCGGCTCGCCGCCGGCGCGTTCGTCGAGTTCACCGCGCTGTTTGACCGCGCCCGCGGCATCGCCATGCTGGTGGTCAACTTCCTTGCCGTTCTGGAACTGGTTCGCGAGAGCCTGATCGAAGTCACGCAATCCGAGGCGTTCGCGCCGATATACGTCCGCTTGTCCCATGCACAGTCCGAATGAAGTGAAGACCGTCCTGGAGACGGCGCTGCTCGCGACCCAGGCGCCGCTGTCCGTCGCCGAATTGCGGCGGATGTTCGAGGAGGACATCAGCCCGGATACGGTGCGCAAGCTGCTGGAGGAGATCCGCGAGGACTGGAAGGACAGGGGTGTCGAGCTGGTGGCCGTCGCCTCGGGCTGGCGCTTCCAGACTCGGGCCCATTACCAGCGCTACGTCGAGCGGCTCTCGCAGGAGCGGCGCCCGCGCTATTCGCGCGCCGTGCTCGAGACGCTGGCGATCATCGCCTACCGCCAGCCGGTGACGCGCGGGGATATCGAAGACATCCGCGGTGTGGCGGTGTCCACTCACATCGTCAAGACCCTGGAGTCGCGCGGCTGGATCGACGTGGTGGGACACCGCGAGGTACCCGGACGACCGGCCCTCTACGGCACCACGCGCGCGTTTCTGGACGACCTCGGGCTGCGCTCGCTGCAGGAACTGCCGCCGCTGGAGGAGATCGCCAGGACGGTCGATCTGGCGGCCATCGAGCATGAAAAAAACACCGCCCCGCCGCAAGCACCGTGGGCCGATCCGGGCGAAGACCCGGGCGCGGCCGACCGGCCGCGCGCCGCGCCCGCTGCCTGAGTCCGCGGCCGGCGAGCGCCTGCAAAAGGCGCTTGCCGGCGCCGGGATCGGCTCGCGGCGTCGAATCGAGACCCTGATCGAGGAAGGCCGGGTCACGATCGATGGGCGCGCGGCGCGCCTGGGCGAGCGCACCACCGGAACGCAGCGCATCCTCGTGGACCAGCGGCCGGTGCGGTTCGGCGCCGCCGGCGCGCCGCGGTTGCTGCTGTATCACAAGCCCGCGGGAGAGATCGTCTCCAGGGACGATCCGCAGCGCCGGGACACCGTGTTCGAGCGCCTGCCACGCTTGCGCGCGGCGCGCTGGATTGCGATCGGACGGCTGGACTACAACACCTCGGGGCTGCTGCTGTTCACCACGTCGGGCGAGCTGGCCAACCGCCTGATGCACCCGGTGCACGGGGCGCTGCGCGAGTACGCGGTGCGGGTGCGAGGCGCTCTCGGCGAGGCGCAGATGGAACGGCTGCGCCGCGGGGTGATGCTCACCGACGGTCTGGCGCGGTTCGAGTCGGTGGAGGACGCCGGCGGCAGCGGTTCCAATCACTGGTACCGGGTCGCCCTGAGGGAGGGGCGCAACCGCGAGGTGCGCCGCATGCTGGAGAGCGTGGGTCTTACAGTCAGCCGTCTGATCCGTACCGCATTCGGCGGCATCCGCCTGCCGCGCAGCCTCAGGCACGGGCAACACCGCGAGCTGGACCCGCGCGAGCTGAGAACGCTCCTCGCGCGCATCGAGCGCGAGGCTCACGAGGCGCCAGCGAAGACACGGTGATGCCGCCACCGGGGCGGCGCCGGGCGGCACGATGGTATGATCGCCGCATACAACAACAGGCTTCAAACGCTCGGGGGGAGGACGGACGGCGCCGGTGCCCGCGGCGCCCCGGACCGGGCAGGGGATTCCCGCTGCATGGACACCATCGCCGATTTCATCGCCAACTTCACCACCGCCGTCGACTTCCAGGACCCCGTCGAGCTGCGAGCCCAGAGCGTGCTCGTCGAGCTGCCGGAGTGGGATTCGCTGGCGGCGCTGGGCGTGATCGTGATGTGCGACATGGAGTACGGTGTCACCATCACGGGCAGCGATCTGAAGGGCTGCAATAGCCTGGGCGATGTGTTCGCGCTGGTCGCGGCGAGGAAAGCCTGACATGGCGCAGGCGCTCCTCGCGAACATCCGCTTCGCAGGCCTGGCGAGCTGCGTGCCGCGCCGGGCGGTCTCCAATCTGGACTGTGCGCCGGAGAAACGGCTCGAGCGCGAGCGCCTGGTGCGCAACATCGGCATCCAGACCCGGCGCGTCTGCGAGACGGGCCAGGCGTTTTCGGACCTGGCGGAGCGGGCAGCCAACGAGCTGATCGCGGGGCTCGGCTGGGCGAAGGGCGACATCGACGCCCTGATCGTGGTCACCCAGTCGCCGGACTACGTGATCCCGGCCACCGCCATCATCCTCCAGGATCGGCTCGGGCTTGCGCACACGACGCTCGCCTTCGACATCAACCTCGGGTGCTCGGGCTATCCCTACGGGCTGTACGTTCTGGGGAGCATGCTCTCGGCCGGCTGCATACGGCGCGGCCTGGTGGTGGTGGGCGACAAGTCCTCCAACCCCGAGTCGCTCGACAACGGCCTGCTGTCCCTGTTCGGCGATGCGGCCACGGTGACCGCGCTCGCGCACGACGAATCCGCCCCGAGGATGTACTTCGACTTCGGCAGCGACGGCAGCGGCTACGAGGCGATCATCATTCCCGCCGGGGGGCAGCGCGTTCCGCTGCGGCCAGAGCACCTCGAGCGCCTCCCAGGCAAGGACGGCATTCCCCGCAAGGGCACCGACGTCATCCTCGACGGCCCGGCCATCCTGAACTTCTCCATTCGCGAAGTGCCGCCCGCGGTCGAGGCGCTGCTCGCGTTCGCGGCCTGCTCCAGGGACCAGGTCGACTACTTCGTGTTCCACCAGGCGAACCGGATGATCAACGAGACCATCCGCAGGAAGCTCGCGTTGCCCGCGGAGAAGGTGCCGGCCTCGCTGCACGACTTCGGCAATACCAGCTCCGCCTCGGTCCCGGTGACGGTGACGGTGCGGCTGCGCGAGGCGCTGCTCTCGGGCCCCAGGCGCCTGCTGATGAGCGGATTCGGGGTGGGATTGTCGTGGGCCTCGTGCATCGTCGATCTCGATCGGCCCGTGCTCTCGCCCCTGATCGAAGCGTGAACGCTGCGGCCCGATCCGAGCCCCGGCGCTCCTGCATACCCGCGGCGCGATCCGGCGAGGCGACCCGGTGAGCGTCGAGGCGTTCCGGCTGGACGGGCGCACGGTGCTGGTGACCGGGGCCTCCTCGGGGCTGGGACGGCGCATCGCGATCGACTGCGCCGGCATGGGCGCGAAGCTGCTCGTTTCCGGGCGCGACGCGTCGCGGCTCGCCGACACGCTGGCGAACCTGCCCGGGGAGGGGCACCGGGCGATCGAGGCGGACCTGCTCGATGGCCAGGCGCTGCAGCGCCTGGCGCGCGAAGCCGGGGTGATCAACGGCCTGGTGCACAGCGCCGGCATCTCGCGGCTCGCCCCCATCCGGATGGCGACCCGCGAGCACCTCTCGGAGGTGTGGAAGATCAACTACGAGGCGCCGGTGCTGCTCACCCAGCAGCTGCTGGCCAGGAACCAGGTCGCGCCGGACGGCTCGATCCTGTTCCTGTCCTCGATCGCAGCGTTCATCGGGGTGGCCGGCGTGGGCGTCTATTCGGGCAGCAAGGCGGCGCTGATCGCGACCATGCGCTGCCTCGCGATGGAGGTGGTGAAGCGGCGTATCCGGGTGAACTGCCTCGCCCCGGCGCTGGTCGAATCGCCCCTGCTCGAGGCGACCGAGAAGATGGTGATGTCGATCGAAACCACGAAGGCCGACTATCCCCTGGGCTTCGGCAAGGCCGAGGACGTCGCCAACGCCGCCGTGTTCTTCCTCTCGGGCGCGAGCCGCTGGATCACCGGCGCCACGCTCGTCATGGACGGCGGGCTGACCATCAGCTGAAAGGGGCGGAGCGCACCGGCGGCAGAAAGGCGGGTTCCATGAAAGACCTTCTCATCATCGGCGCGGGCGGATTCGGGCGCGAGGTTCTCACCTGGGTGCTCGATCATTCCCGCAACGACATCGACTGGCGCTTCAAGGGTTTCCTCGACAGCCGGACCTCCGCGCTGGAGGGCTTCCCGACCGACGCCCGCACCTTGCCGGGCGCCGTCCCGCACGCGCCCGAGATCCAGGTCCGCCTGCAGCGCAGCCTGGCGATCGTCGGTGATCCGCAGCAATACGTGCCTGGCAAGGACGACGTCTTCCTGTGCGCGCTGGGGGACCCGCAGGAGCGCAGGAAGTACGCTGGCCCGATTCTCGACAAGGGCGGGGAGTTCATGCGCCTGGTGCATCCGCGCGCCGAGGTGTCGATCTTCGTGCGGCTGGGCCGGGGCAGCATCGTAGGACCTTTCGCCGCGATCTCGCCCGACGCGAGCATCGGCGAGTTCGTCACCATCAACAGCTATACGGGGATCGCGCACGACGTGGTGATCGGCGACTGGTGCGAGATCGACGGGCACTGCCTGATCGCGGGCCGAGCGCGGATCGGCCAGGGCGTGAAGGTTCACGCCGGGGCGGTCCTCACCCCCGACGTGCAGATCGGGGATGGAGCCGTCATCGGAGCAGGCAGCGTGGTGCTCGGCCGCGTCGCGCCGGGCGTGACCGTGTTCGGAAATCCCGGCAGGAAATTCACCTGGAAGTAGCGGTGCGCGGGATAGGACGCCGCCGGGACCCGATGGCAGGCGAAGTCGCAGCAGGCGGCGGCGAGTCGTCGAAGCGTCGAGCCCCTTGCCGGCGATGAAGAACGGATCCTCCTCGTTCCAGCCGGGTTCGGTGTCTGGCGAACTGCCGGCGCGCCGGGCGGCAGTCCTTCCTTGCGACTACCACCTGCCGGAGGTCTTCGAGCGCGAGCGCGAGCGCATCTTCCGTGGCCAATGGACCTTCGCGTGCCTCGCGGGCGAGCTGCCCGAGCCGGGGGATTTCCGGTTGATCGACGCGGGCGGAGTCGAGGCGGTGGTGCGCAACTGCGCCGGCACGCTGAAGGCGTTCGTCAACACCTGCAGCCACCGGCATTCGCGTATCTTCGAGGAGCCCCAGGGCAACCGCAAGCTCGTCTGCCCCTATCACGGCTGGGTGTACGACGAGGACGGCGTGCCGCGCGCCATACCGCGGGCGCAGGATTTCCCGCAGGTGATCGCCGCGCCCTCGCGCTTCGCCCTGCGGCAGCTGGACCTGGAATGCGCCGGCCGATTCGCCTTCGTGCGCGCCGAGCGGCGCGGGGGCGCGCTGCGCGAGTTTCTGGGTGAAGCCTGGGACTTCCTGCATTCGGTGTCGGCGGGTCTGGGCGAGCGCATGGACGCATTCCGCGGCACGATCGCCGCCAACTGGAAAGTGGTGATCGAGAACGCCCTGGAGGGCTACCACGTGCCGATGGTGCATCGCGAGACGCTGGGGGCGATACGGCAGCTCAGCGCCAGGTCCGCCGACATCGTCGACCACCTTCCCGAGGGCGCCGGCCATTCCTGGATGGTGAACAAGGCAGATCCGCAGTGGCTCAGGCGCTGGTCACGATACGAGCGGGCGCTGGGCAAATGGCCGTTCCGCTTCGAGCACTACGTGCACCAGCTGGTGTTTCCGAATCTGACGGTGACCTCGTTCATGGGCTACAGCTTCCACGTGCAGCACTTCATTGCGGAGGCGGCCGAGCGCACGAGCGTCGCGCCCGGATCGGCCTGGTGCGCTCGTTGGAATACCTTGTCGCTGCGCGACAAGGGCTTCGCGCTTGGGACGGCCCGGTGCGCTCAGGCGCTGCCGGCCGCGTCGCGGCCGGCTCGCAGCTGTTCATTCCACATCTGCCGAAATGCGCCTTCCACCGACCGGGTCACAGCCTCGGCATTCATGACTTCCGAGGCAGCGAGCCTGCCGCGCAGCGAGGACCGCAGCGCCCGCAGGCGCTGCGGATCCCCGGCCAGGGTGATCGCCCGCTGGACGTAGTCGTCCTCCGACTCGGCAAGCAGATCCTCGGCCCCGATTGCGGCGAGGATGCCGCCGCCGGTGCGCCCGGTCTCGCCCGCGGTCTGCATGGCGATGACCGGCACGCCCATCCACAGTGTGTGCAGCGTGGTGGTGCCGCCAGTGT
>JADLDQ010000200.1 GCA_020846575.1 Burkholderiales bacterium | reverse complement strand
GGCGTCTCGCAGCGGTGGCAGACGGTGCAGTGGTCGGCGACGTCGCCGAACTCGTCGAAGTGCCGAAGCGCAATGCCGCGCCGGGTCTGCTCCTCGTAGAGGAACGCCTCGATCAGGAGCGAGGTCGCGAGTATCTTGTTGCGGGGCGAATACAGCAGGTTCGCGCGCGGCACGTGGGTCGCGCACACGGGCTTGCATTTCCCGCAGCGCAGGCAGTCCTTGATCGCCTCCGAGATGCCGCCGATGTCCGATTGCTCGAGGATCAGCGACTCCGCGCCCAGCAGGCTGAACGAGGGCGTGTAGGCGTTGCGCAGGTCGCCGCCGGGCAGGAGCTTGCCGCGGTTGAACACGCCCCTGGGGTCCACCCGGTTCTTGTAGGCGCGGAACGGCGCGATCTCCGTGTCGTTCAAGTATTCGAGCTTGGTGATGCCGATGCCGTGCTCGCCGGAGATCACCCCGCCGAGCGAGCGCGCCAGCGCCATGATGCGCGCCACCGCCCGGGCCGCCGCCTGCAACATCGCGTAGTCGTCCGAGTTCACCGGTATGTTGGTGTGTACATTGCCGTCGCCGGCGTGCATGTGCAGCGCGACGAACACCCGCCCGCGCAGCACGCCCCGGTGCACGGCGTCGGCGCCCTCGAGAACCGGGCGGAACACGCTGCCGTCGAATATCTCCGCCAGCGGCGCGCGAACCTCGTCTTTCCAGGAAACGCGCAGTGCGTGGTCCTGGAGAACGTGGAACAGCGTGCCCGCCGGGTGGGTGACGAGGCAGGTGGCCGGCACGTGCGGGCTGCCGGCGAGCGCCGCGAGCGGCGCGTCGAGGTGCTCGAGCAGGTAACGCCAGCGCGCGCGCGCCGCCTCGATCACCGCGCCTGCCTGCTCGATACGGTCGCCCAGCAGTTCGGCGGCAGGCGCCGGGCGTTCCACACCGGACTGGTGCAGGATCAGGTCGCCGCCGAGATACGCCTGCAGTGCGTCGAGGGTCGCGAGCTTGTTCCCGATCGACAGCTCGATGTTGATGTGCTCGACGCCGTCGGAATACTCACCCAGCCGCGGCAGCGGGATCACCACGTCCTCGTTGATCTTGAAGGCGTTGGTGTGGCGCGCGATGGCCGCGGTGCGGGCGCGGTCGAGCCAGAAAGTGCGGCGCGCCTCGGCCGAGACCGCGACGAAACCCTCGGCGCCGCGGGCGTTGGCGATGCGCACCACGCCGGAGGCGCACCGGGCGACCGCATCCTCGTCCTCGCCGACGATATCGGCGAGCAGCACCATCTTGGGCCGGCCCCCGACCGAGCCGCGGCGCGCCTTGGTGGCGTAGCCGACCGCCTTCAGATAGCGTTCGTCCAGGTGCTCCAGGCCAGCCAGCAGCACCTTGGCCGAACCCGGTGAGGCTCCCGGCGCGGCGCCCGGCGCGGCGCCCGTCGAGACTCCCTGCGAGGCTCCCGGCGCGGGCCCCGGCGCGGGCACGGGCGCCGCCGCGCCGGGCCACCGGTCCAGGTAGTCCTTGATCTCCACGATCGCGGGCACCGAGTCGCGCACCTGCCCGAAGAATTCCAGGCACACGGTGCGCACCGCGCGCGGCATGCGGTGCAGGATGAAGCGCGCGGAGGTGATGATGCCGTCGCAGCCCTCCTTCTGCACCCCGGGCAGGCCCGCAAGGAACTTGTCTGTCACGTCCTTGCCCAGACCCTCCTTGCGAAAGCGCCGTCCCTCGATCTCCAGTATCTCGGGGGCACCCTCGGGCGTGCGGCCGTCCGCGGCGAAGCGCTGGATGCAAAAGCGCGCGAGCGGCTGCTCGTGGATCTTGCCCAGGTTGTGGTCCAGGCGGCTCACCTCGAGGAAGCGGCCGCGCGCATCGACCATGCGCCAGGAGGCGAGGTTGTCCAGCGCCGTGCCCCACAGCACCGCCTTCTTGCCGCCGGCGTTCATGGCGATGTTGCCGCCGATGCAGGAGGCGTCCGACGAGGTGGGATCGCACGCGAACACCAGGCCCGCCGCCTCGGCCACGTCCATGGCGCGCTTGGTGACCACGCCCGCGCCGCAGTGCACCGTGGGTACCGGGTGGTCCACGCCCGGCAGCGCGACGCTGTCCACGCCGGAGACAGCGTCGAGCTTCTCCGTGTTGATCACCGCCGAAAGGGGCGTGAGCGGTACCGCGCCGCCGGTGTAGCCGGTGCCCCCGCCGCGCGGGATGATGGTGAGCCCGAGTTCGATCAGGTCGCGCACCACCTTGGCGACTTCCTCTTCGCTGTCCGGATTCACCACCACGAAGGGATACTCGACGCGCCAGTCGGTGGCGTCGGTCACGTGCGAGACCCGCGCCAGCCCGTCGAACTGGATGTTGCCGCGGCGCGTGCTGCGCGCGAGCCGCCGCACCACCCGCCGCCGCAGCTCGGCGGTCTCGGCGAAGCCGCTCTCGAACTTCTCCACCGCGCGCCGGGCGCGCTCCAGGAGGAACCCGGCCCGCTGGTCGCGGGTGTCGCCCGCGACCGAGGCCACGTTCTCCTCGAGGGACTTGCGGCGGCGCGCGTCGACCTCCCGCAGGCGGTGCTGCAGCGCCTCGATCAGCGCCCTGCGGCGGCGCGGGTTGTCGAGCAGGTCGTCCTGCAGGTAGGGATTGCGCGACACCACCCAGATGTCGCCGAGCACTTCGTAGAGCATCCGCGCCGAGCGCCCGGTGCGCCGCTCGCTGCGCAGTTCCAGCAGGGTCTGCCAGGCTTCCTCGCCGAGCAGCCGGATGACGATTTCCCGGTCGGAGAACGAGGTGTAGTTGTAGGGAATCTCGCGCAGGCGCGCGGTCATGGCGGGAGGGGTCGAATCAAAATCGGATTCTATACTTTGCGCCGCAGCATCCCGGGCTCAGGGCAGTCCTGCCGCGGCGTATCCCACGCTCTTGTCAGGGTGAAAGTGGCTCTACCATGACGCCGGACGTTCCCCACCCGCGCTTAGAATGCCGCTTTCACGCCGCGCCGGCGCGCGCGGGCGGACTCATCTTCCAGAAGGAAAATCCGATGCGTCGAATCCCGCTCCGCAGTCTGGTCGCGATCGCCTTTGCCGTGGCCGGCGGCGCCTGGGCGCAGAACTATCCGGCGAAGCCCGTTCGCCTGATCCTGCCGTTCGCGCCGGGCGGCGTGGCCGACATCACCGCACGGACCTTCACGCAACGCATGAGCGAGACCCTGGGCCAGCAGGTCCTGGTGGACAACCGGCCGAGCGCCGGCGGCATCGTCGCGGCGCAGGCGGTGGCGAGGTCGGAGCCGGACGGCTACACGCTGTTCCTGGTGAGCAACGGCACCGCGGTGAGCGCCGGCCTTTTCAAGTCGCTGCCCTTCGATCCGGTGAAGGACTTCGCGCCGGTATCGACGATGGGCTATTTCGACATCGTGATGCTGGCCGCCGACAACTCGAAGATCCGCTCGGTGAAGGACCTGCTCGCCGAGGCGAAGGCCAACCCGAACCGGATCTCGCTGGGCACCATCGGCATCGGCAGCACCCAGAATCTCTCGGCGGAGCTGTTCCGTTCGCTCGCCGGTGTGGACGTGGTGAGCGTTCCCTACAAGGCCACGCCCGAAGTGATCGCGGCGCTGCGCAGCGGCCAGGTGCAGGTCGCGTTCGAGATACTCGCACCGGTCCTGGGTCAGATCAGGGCCGGCGCGGTGCGCGCGCTCGGCATCGCCAACAGCCGGCGCTTCACGGGGCTGCCGGAGGTGCCGACCATAGCCGAGTCCGGAGTGCCGGGGTACCTGTCCTATTCGTGGAACGGCATCTCCGCGCCGGCCGGGGCGCCGCGCGCGGTGATCGAGCGCCTCAACAAGGAGACCGTCGCGGCTGCCGCGGCGGCGTCCGTGCGCCAGAAGCTCCTGGATCTGGGCGTGGAGGCGCGTGCCAGCACGCCCGAGGAGCTTCAGAAGCTCCTGGTGTCGGAGATCGGCAAGTGGAGCAAGGGGATCGAGCGGGCCAAGATCGAGAAGCAGTAGCGCCGGATGAACGCGAAGCTCATTGCGCCGCCCGACCCGAACCCGGTCAAGCCCACGTACCGCCTCCCGCCCGGAGCCTGTGACGCGCACTGCCACATCTACGGGCCGGCGAGCCGCTTCCCCTACGCGCCGGGCACGCCCTACCTGCCGCCGGACGCGAGCTTCGAAGATCTGCGCGCGCTGCACGCGCACCTCGGTCTGGAGCGCGCGGTGATCGTTCACCCGGCGCCGCACGGCACCGACCTCGCGGCGACGCTGGACGGCATCGCACGCTCCGGCGGGGCCTGCCGCGGCGTGGGCGTGGTGGACGCTTCGATCAGCGACGCGGCGCTGGAGCGGCTGCACGCGGGCGGGATACGGGGCATCCGCTTCAACTTCGTGCGTCACCTGGGCGGTGCGCCGCAGATCCCGGTGTTCGAGCGCATGGTGGCGCGCATCCGGCCGCTGGGTTGGCACGTGGTGCTGCACTTCGATGCGCAGGACGTGCCGCTATACCAGGAACTGATCGCGCGCATGCCGGTGCCGTTCGTGATCGACCACATGGCCCGCGTCGAGGCGAAGGGAGGGCTCGAGCAGAAGCCGTTCAAGGCGCTGCTGGAGCTGATGAGAAACCCGCTCGCCTGGGTGAAGGTGTGCGGCGCCGAGCGCGTGTCGAGCGCGGGCCCGCCGTTCCACGATGCGGTGCCGTTCGCGCGGGCGCTGATCGAGGCGGCGCCCGAGCGCGTGCTCTGGGGCACCGACTGGCCCCATCCCAACGTGAAGTGGATGCCCAACGACGGCGAGCTGGTGAACCTGTTCGCGATGTTTTCCGGCGACGAAAACCTGCGCCGCAAGGTGCTGGTGGATAATCCCACCCGGCTGTACTGGGCCGAGACGCTCGCCTAGATCGGCGGACCCCGACCCTCCGGGCGCGGCTGCGCGGCACACGGGTCTGCGCTCCGGAAGGACAGGGCCCGAGATTGTCCGGCACGGGGCGTGAGGGGTAACGGGGGCGCATCGGGAGAATCAGGGCCCGCCCTCGCCCCCTGTTCCGAGCCCGCCCGGTACCGGGCGTCGGAGCAGGCCGCACGCAGCTTGCGAAACAGTCATTCAGGGAGAGTTTTTCGTGATCATCGACTGCCACGGCCACTACACCACCTCCCCCAAGCAGCTCGCCGAATACCGCGCGAAGCAGGAAGCCGGGGTCAAGGATCCCAAGCTCGACCCGGGCAAGGCGAACCTGGGCATCAGCGACGAGCAGATCCGCGACAGTCTCGAGGGCGCGCAGTTGAAGTTCCAGCGCGAGCGCGGCACCGACGTGACCATCTTCTCGCCCCGCGCGATGGGCATGTCGCACCACATCGGCGACGCGCGCGTGAGCGAGTACTGGTCGCAGGCCTGCAACGAGCTGATCCACCGCTGCTGCGGCCTGTACCCGGAGAACTTCGTGGGCGTGTGCCAGCTGCCGCAGTCCCCGGGCGTGCCGCCCGCCAACTGCATCCCGATGCTCGAGCGCTGCGTGAAGGAATACGGGTTCATCGGTCTGAACCTCAACCCGGACCCCTCCGGCGGCTACTGGAAGGAGCCCCCGCTCACCGACAAGTGGTGGTACCCGCTGTACGAGAAGATGGTGGAGCTGGAAGTGCCGGCGATGGTGCACACCAGCGCCTCGTGCAACCCCTGCTTCCACGCCACCGGCGCGCACTACATCAACGGCGACACCACCGCGTTCATGCAGTTCATCACCGGGGATCTGTTCAAGGACTTCCCGGCGCTGAAGTTCATCGTTCCGCACGGCGGCGGCGCCGTGCCCTACCACTGGGGCCGTTACCGGGGTCTCGCGCAGGACATGAAAAAGCCGCTCCTCAAGGACCACCTGCTCAACAACGTGTTCTTCGACACCTGCGTGTACCACCAGGCGGGCATCGATCTGCTCCTGAAGGTGATCCCGGTGGACAACATCCTGTTCGCCTCCGAGATGGTGGGCGCGGTGCGCGGCATCGACCCCGAGACCGGTTACCACTACGACGATACCCGGCGCTACATCGATGCGACGAGCGTCATCGGCGCGGCGGACAAGGAGAAGATCTTCTGCGGCAACATCAAGCGGGTGTTCCCGCGCTTCAAGGCGCCGAAGGCGAAGTGAGCGAGACATGAACGAGCGCCGAGCGCCCTGGAATCGCGGCCCCTGGGGTTACGTCCAGCCCTGGGACACGAAGGCCCTGGGTCCCGCAATCCTCGACGAGGAGGAGCAGAAGCGCTGGACGCGGGTGATCCTGTTCGGCGGACTGCCCTACATGTGGCGCGAGCTCGCCGCACCGATGAACACCGTCCTGTACAGCCTGATGGAGGTGCGCCCCGGCGACCGCGTGTTCGTCGTCGGCGAATCGCTCGGCCCCTGCGGCTGGGTGGAGGACTTGAAGCGCCTGGCCGGTCCCACGGGCGAGGTGACCGCGGTGGAGATCCTCGAGGAGGCGCGCGCCGCCTACGACGCGAAGAAGGTCGGGCGCAACGGCAAGATGGCCTGTTGGCAGTGGCCGTACACGCGCGGCATTCCCGATGCGTCCTACGACGTGGTGGCGGTGCTGCAGGCGGTGCAGCATTGCGACGACTGGCGCGAGACGGGCGCCGAGATGCTGCGCATCCTCAAACCCGGCCGCCGCTTGATGCTCGCCGAGGTATACATCTTCGGCGCGCCGTTCTGGGCGCGGCTGGAGACCGACCTGCACCTGCAGTACTGGGTGGACAAGCTCACGCACCACTTTCCCTTCGACATCCGCAAGACACCCTACTACAGTCCCGAGGAGCTGCACGCGGCTCTCGACGAGCAGCTCGAGGAGCCGCAGAACATCGAGTGGAAGGGCATCGAACTCTTCTGGGGACGCAAGCCCCGCGCCTGATGCGCGCTGCTGCTGACAGCCGTATTTCGAGGAGGAAGCGATGAAGATCCAAGCAACGGCCGCACTGCCCGCGATCCTGTGCGCCGCGCTGGCGGCATCCTGGGTCCTGCCCGGGGAGGCGCAGGCGCAGGCCTATCCCGCCAAGCCGGTGCGCGTGGTGGTGGCCTTCGCCGCGGGCGGTTTCGCCGACGGCGTGGCGCGCATGGTGGGCCAGAAGATGCAGGAACGCCTGGGCCAGCCGGTGGTGGTGGAAAACCGCGGCGGGGCCGGCGGCAACATCGCCGCGCGCCAGGTCGTCGCGGCGGCGCCCGACGGCTACACGCTGCTCGCGCACACCGCGGCCATCTCCATCAACGTGAGCCTGTACAAGGAGCCCGGTTACGAGCTTCCCAAGGATCTGGTGCCGGTGGCCAACACCGCCGCGACCCCGGGCCTGTGGGTGGTGCCGGCCGCGAGCCCGGTGAAGTCGCTCCCGGATCTGGTGCAGGCCTACAAAGGCAAGCGCCTCACCTACGCCAGCCCCGGCGTGGGGACCTCCTCGCACCTCGCCGCCGAGTACCTGCTGCGCCACCTGGCGGGCCTGGACGCGGTGAACGTGCCCTTCCAGGGCGGGGCCCCGGCGATAACCGCAATCCTCGGGGCGCAGGTGGAGCTGATGAGCGGCTCGATGCCGCCCTTCGTGCCCCACATCAAGGCGGGGAAGCTGCGGGCGCTGGCGGTATCCAGCCTGAAGCGAGTCGGCGCGATGCCCGAGGTGCCCACGGTCACCGAGACGGGCTACCCCGGGTTCGAGGAGCTTTCCTGGGTCGGCTTCTTCGCTCCGGCGGGAACCGCAGGAGCCATCGTCAACCGCTTGAACCAGGAGATCACCTACGCGCTGGGTCTCGCCGACGTGCGCGAGCGGCTCTCAGCCCTGGGAACGGAACCCATCCCCGGCAGCGCCGCCGATTTCGCCGCCTACGTGCGCGGGGAGGTGGCGAAGTGGTCCAGGATCATCAAGACCATCGGCATCGCACAGCAGTGAGGCGGGGGCGCCTGGCGGCGGGGGTCGCAGCGTAGTGGCAAGGGCTGCGCAGAGGACCCGCTCGCGCCGGGCGCAGGCGGTTGCGGCGGTCGATGAACCGGGCGGCGAGCGCCTGCTCGCCATGTACCGCGGCATGCTCCTCATCCGCGAGTTCGAGGAACAGGTGCGAAGTCTCGCCACCGGCGGCGCGGTGCCGGGTCTCGCGCATCTGTCGGCCGGGCAGGAGGCGAGCGCGGTGGGGGTGTGCTTCGCGCTCGAAGCCGATGACTGGATCGCGAGCAACCACCGCGGCCACGGCCACTGCCTCGCCAAGGGCGCGCGCCCCGAGCGGCTGCTCGCCGAGATCATGGGTCGAACGGGAGGCTACTGCGGCGGGCGCGGAGGCTCGATGCACGTGTTCGACCCCGACACCCGCAACCTGGGCACCAACGGCATCGTGGGCGGCGGAATACCGCTGGCGACCGGCGCCGCGCTCGCCGCCAGGACCCGCGCCACGGGCAGGGTCGCGGCCTGCTTCTTCGGCGACGGCGCGCTCAACCAGGGCATCGCCTTCGAGTGCATGAACATGGCGGCGATCTGGAAGCTGCCGGTGGTGTACGTGTGCGAGAACAACGGCTACGGCGAGTTCACCGCGCTGGAGGACGTGACCGCCGGCTCGAGCCTCACCGCGCGCGGCGAGGTGTTCGACATCCCTTCGGCGATGGTGGACGTCATGGACGTGATGGCGGTGCACCGCGCGGCAAGCGCCTGCGTGGCGCGGGCGCGCGCCGGCCAGGGACCCTCGTTTCTCGTGTGCAATACCTGGCGCTACGGCGGCCACCACGTCGGCGATACCCAGGACTACAAGGCGGCCGAACAGACCAGAGCCTGGGCGAAGAAGGACCCTATTGCGCGCTTTGCGAAGCACCTGCTCGCCCGCCACCGCGCGAGCCGGCGGCAGCTGGAGGCCGTGGCCGTGGAAGTGGCCGCAGAGATCGCCGCGGCGCTCGCATTCGCCAAGGCCTCGCCCGAACCGGCGCCGCAG
>JADLDQ010000199.1 GCA_020846575.1 Burkholderiales bacterium | reverse complement strand
GGCTCACCAGTTCGACAGCGGCAGGCTGATGTCGATAGCCCGATGGGGACACTCCATCACGCACACACCCTCGAACCAGCAGTCGCTCTCATAGGTGACCCTGGGCAGGTTGATCTCCTTGTCCCAGGTGAACACGTCCATGGGGCACAGGTGATAACAGATGCGGCAGCCGTCGCAGGCCCTGTACTCGATCTTGATCGCCGGACGCGCGCCCATCTACACCTCCTCCGCGGTGCGCTGCTGCGCCGCTCGCGTGTATTCCGGCTTGAGCGGCTGGAATTCGCCTTTTTCGAGCACCAGCTCCCCGTTCCTGCGATACGCGAAGATGACCTTGTTGTTCCACTCCGGATTGCGCTCCGGGAAATCCGCGCGGTAGAACGATGCCCTCGTATCCTCCCGCATCAAGGCCGCACGCAGGTGGATTTCCGCGAGGTCGACCAGGTTGCGGCAGTCCGCCGCCCGCATCAGTTCGTGCGGATTGGTCGCCGCGATTCGATGCAGCCAGTCGCGGCGCACGTCGGACAGCCGGCTGATCCCCTCCTTCAGCTTGCCGGCCGAGCGGATGATCCCCGTGTAGCGCTCGCAGATGGTGCGCACCTTGGTTTCGAATTCCAGCGGCTCGGCGCCATCCTCCACCGCCATGTGGGCGAACAGCCGCGCGCGGCATTCGCGCACCTGGGCCTCGACCCGCGCGTCGTCCACCGCGCGAGCGGCGCTCGATCCGGCGAACCCGGCGGCGGCGGCGGCGCTGAGGAAGCCCGTGGCGATCGCACCGGTCATGGCGCCGCCGGCCTGCACGCAGTCGCCTGCGGCGTACAGACCGTCCACGCTGGTCCGGGTGGTTTCGTCGACGACAATGCCCGCCATGAACTTGGTCAGCGCGAGGGGTTTCGTTCCGTGCAGTTCCCACCGGTGGGTCCGGTAATCCCAGCCGCGGTCCTGGAGATACTTCAGCGTGATCGGCCGCTCGTCCGCCGCGGCGATCTCCCTTTTTCTCTGGTGTGACTCCGGGTTGCTCGGCACGTCGAAGTACAGCGGCGTGCGGCCGGCCGCCTCCTCTTCCACGTACTTCTCCAGGGACATGAAGGCGTGCGGGGATACGACATCACCCCTGGCGTTGACGATGCGCGTGGACAGGCCGTCGCCGTCGGTCATGCTGCCGAACATGATGGTCTTGTCGTCGAGCAGCCGCGAGTACCACGACGAGAACTCCATGTTGACCAGCCTCGCGCCGGCGCGGTAGGCCATGGCGTGCGCGTCGCCAGCGCCGGTCGGGCACCAGTGATACATCATCTTGAATTTCCAGGGCGCGGTATCTTCCGGGTTGAAGATGCGCTGCACCATCCCGGTACAGACGATGGTGGACTTCGCCTTGACGACGATGAACTGGTTGTTCCGGACGTTCAGCGCGATCGCACCCGCGACCCGGCCGCCGTCCACCAGGAGATCGACCCCCATGGTGCGCTCCAGCACCGTCGCGCCGCTGTCGTGCACGGCCTGAGCCAGTTGCGGCTTGAGCCGCAGCCCGTGGAAGCGGATCGTGGTCATGCCCCCCGTTCTCCCGGAGGGTATCCAGTAGATATCGCCGTCGTCCCAGCGGATGGTGACGCCCCAGCGTTCCAGTTCCTCGAGCCGCTTCCTTGCGTCCTTCCAGGCGGTGTGGAACAGGTTCGGGTCGGTCAGGCCCTTCTTGGCGAAGATCGGCGGGTAGATCCCGTCGTCGCAGACCTGCGACACGATGTCGTAGATCGTCGTCTTCTCGTTCGCGATGGTGGCCAGGTGATCCATGCCCGAGGCCGCGCCGCCGCTGCGCTTGATGACGGCCTTGTCGAGCATCAGCACGCGGGCTCCGTGCTGTCTCGCCTTCACCGCCGCCACGCAGCCCGCCACGCCGCCGCCGACGATGAGCACGTCGGTTTCGATGACCTTGTCCGCTTCAGTCGCAAGACTCATGCTAGGGCCTCCTTTTCACGGCCGCTTGTCCAGGCCGTGGTCCTTCCAATAGTCCTTGACGCAGCGCTCGGTCGCTTCGAGATAGCTGAGCTTTTCCTTGCTCGCGAGCGTGGCGATTCTCGACCAGAGCTCGTCCTTCTTGCGCTTGCCCGGCTTGCCGCCGGGCCGCTCCTTCGCCGCCGCGTTCACCCCCCCCGCCGGGGTTGCGGCAGCGGCCGAGCGGGCATCCTGCAGCGGGTCTCCTACAGGTCCTCGAGTCTGATCCACCGGCATGTCACTTCTCCGTTCCTGATGATCACCTCTTCCACTTCTCCGGTCTCGCCCAGGGCGCCGCCGTTGAAGTACGTCGTGCCGTTGCGCTTCTCGACCCCCGGGCGCTCGTGTACGTGTCCGAAGGTGTGCAGCAGCGGCCGATGCTTGAGCGCCATGTCCCTGAACGCGATCGACCCGATATGGCCTTCCTTCGCGGTCTCTCCGTATGTCGCCACGGCATACGGCACCCAGTCGTCGTTCACCTTGTCGAGAATTCCATGCGGCGGGACGTGGGTGACGAACACCGTGCGCTGCGCCTGCGTGGTCGCGAACAGGGCGTCCAGGTCTTCGCGGGCCTTGTCCTCGTCGAACATGAGATCGGGCGCCTCGATGATGTTCTCGTCCCGGTACTTGACGCGGCCGTGATAGCCGATGAACTGGAATCCCTTGAATGGCGTGACCTTGTTGTGGAGCATCACCATGCTGTGCTCGAAGCAGACCGGCTCCAGTCCCAGGTGCGGCGCGATGCGCGTGGGAACGGTGTCCGAGTTGCCCAGAACGCCGTAGACCGGCAGCCTCTTTGCGATCCGCGCGAACTGGCTGTTGATCTTCGCGGAATCCTCCACCGCCTTGCGAAAGGCCTCGCGCACCTCATCGGAGTCACCCAGGATGGACAGGGAAGTTCTTTCCTGCCACGCGCTGCCGGCCAGGGATCTCGCTTTTCGTATCTTCTTGTAGACCGCGGGATCCGGGGTATCGCCCTTGTATACGACGCAGTCGTAGGCGGAGAGATCCGCCTCCACCAGCCGTTCGACCATGTCGTGTCTTCCCTCCAGGTCGCTCAAGGCGAGGAATCTCAGTTCACCTGCCGATCCTGCTTGCGTCTGCGCCATTGCTTTTCCCGTGATCGCGTCTGTTCAGGCGTGGGCGAATTCGACGTACTTGGCCTTGAGCCGGCTGCACAGCCCGACGGCCGCCCGGTACATCTCCAGGGCCGTGTCGGGGTCGTTCCTGAGTTCCCGCCAGCGCTCCCTGACTCTGAGCATCAGCGCCACCTTCCCGGCCGTCGCGGCGTCGTACCTGTGTTCGTAGAACGCGACCAGGGCGTCCTTGTTCGAGACGAACTCGAGCCATTTCTTCTGGGCCAGTTCCTCGTCGCTCAACGCGAGCGGCACGCCGAAGCCGATAGCCGCCATCTGCGCGACCTTGTGCGCTTCGTGCATCAGCAACCGGCTTTCCTCGGGCAGGCGATACTGGAACGGCGCGCGCTCCAGCGGCAGCCAGATGTGCGAGAAGGTGGCCGGGAAGAAGGTCCGGATGTAGTCCCTGCTGGGCGGCGGCTGGCGAACCTCGGCCAGCGCGTCCCGCCCGAACACCAGCTTGCGGGTCTGCAACAGCGCCTCCAGCACCCACCCCCAGCCGAACGGGACGGGCCCGTGCCTGTCCTCCATGCGCGCGTATTGCGTACAGAGCGTGATGTCGAGATCGCCGCCCTTGATCACCGGGTAGACGTACCGGTTCGGCCTGAATTCGGGGAGCACCGTCGCCACGTCGCTGAACTCGTGACATACCTGCCGCAGGATGCCGGCGTTATCTAGGAACACGTCCGGCGGTACTCCCTCCTTCAACAGCAGCAGGTAGTTGATGTCGGGAATGTCCTGGCTGGTCTTGCCGAACGCGTGGCTGCCGAAGAGATAGAGCGCCTCGAGGTAGCCGCTCAGCTTCTCCTGGCAGTGCTTCGCGTAGGCGCCCGCGACCGATTCGACGATCTTTCCGGTTTCGACGGCATTCGACATGTGGATCGACCTCGCTTTCCGGATCGGCGGCGCCCGGAACTGCGCCGCGGGCAGAACCTCGGACCGGCCGAGCGCTGCGCCGGGCGCAGTTTCTCTGGCCGTGTGCTGTGCGTTTGCCGTGCACCATATTTCGACCACGGCGCCGGAAAAGAGTAACATCGTAAAATTAATGTAGCAAACAATTTTTTTGTTGTATTTGTTATGCTGGTAATGATGTGCAATCTCTTTCTACCATTTTCCCGGTAGCAGGGCTCTCGGAGTCCGGCGGGTACGCCTGCGGGTTCACAGCGAGCACTGTGACATATAGCGCATAAAATCAATGTATTGTCATCCATGACGCGCTCTGATCCCATAGCCACGCTGGTGCTTCTGGAAGCGCTTTGTCGAGGTGGTGCGAGCGCGGGCGTTTCCACGCAAACTCTGGCGCCACTGAACGTAACTCGTCTTACGCGCGGCTCGCGGCGGATGTCGGGAAAGCCGCGCGCCTGCGCCCGGAACTGACATTCAGCGGTGCTCGCGCTCCCGACCCTGCTCGATCGCCCCGCCCCTGCGCTTGAACAAGAGGCCTGCGCCATGCCCAACGTACTCCAGCTGATGCAGAAGACCGGGCTGAACAGGAACCAGATTTCCAAGATCAGCGGGATATCGAACACCCTTCTCGCGAAGATCGAACGGGTCGAACGGAGCGGGCAGAGAATCCAGCTCAGGCGCAAGACGCTGATCCACATCGCGGTGAGCCTGAACATGAAGCTCGCGGAGATCGATGCCCTACTGGCGGCCTACGGTCATGACGAGGTATCGACGTCCGATACGCTGCACTTCCTTGCCGCCAGCGAAAGCCAGACGATCACGGGCTTCCTTCCCCTGTTCAGCAGTCTGGCGCTCGAGTGGTTCCTGATCGGAATGGAGAAGCAGCTGGCGTGCGCGGACAACGCGCTGCTGGTCTATACCCTGGACCAGCCGAGCCACACGCTCGAGTCTCCGGAACACACCCATTTCCTGAACGAGCTGCGCGCGCCGCGCAGCAAGACTTCCTCGGTGTACATGGACATGATGGCGAGCGCGTGCGCGCACCGAAGAAAGCTCGTCAACGAAGCCCTGAGAAGGGGCAACCGGATAAGCACCTACATCTGTTCCGGCTGCCTGGAGCGCTACCTGCGAAGGTGGGAGAGGCACGCGCGCGCCGAGCACGCGCAAAGGCACCGGTTCTTCCTCAGGGAACATGTCCAGACCCTGATCGCCTACCTGGAGGCCTACCCCGAGCAGTACCGCCTGCATCTGCTGCGCAAGTGCCCCCAGCTGCGCTACGACCTGCTCTATCTCCCGGCCGCCGGCGAGCGCATCGATGCCGGGCAGAAGTTGAGCAAGCTCCTGTTTCTCGGGCGCGAGTCGGAGTGCGTGAAAAGCGCAGGCATCGCCTCCGATGAGCGCGACCAGGTCTTCGACCAGGGATTCGGCGATCACATCGGCTTTGCCACCGACGTGCAGAGCATGCTGGACTTCTTTCACATGCAGCACGCGGGACTCGATGCCGGCTTCGTCGATCGCCGCTTCGACACGGCGCGCGCGATGATTGCGCACCTGAGGGAGCTGCTGTCCCGAACTGTCCCGGCGACGGGCGACTGATCCGGGCGCCGGCAGCGGGGCCGGCTCGAGCGCGGCGCGACGGCGGTGAAAGGGCGCTCGAGCGCGCGCGCAACCCCGGATGCCCGCGTTGCGCCGGGCGCATCCCGCGCCGTCGCCTATCCTACCCAGGCCCTCGCGTTGCGGAACAGGCGCATCCAGGGGCTGTCCTCGCCCCAGTCCGGGGGGCGCCAGGACATCTGCACGCTGCGGAACACCCGCTCCGGGTGCGGCATGAGGATGGTGAAGCGCCCATCGGGCGTGGTGACACCGGTGATGCCGGCTGGCGAGCCGCCGGGGTTGAAGGGATAGGTCTCGGCCGGCAGCCCGCGGTTGTCCACGTAGCGCATCGCCACCAGCGCCCGCGCCTGCGCTTGCGGCCCCTCGAACTCGGCCCGCCCCTCGCCGTGCGCGGTGACGATCGGCAGGCGGCTGCCGGCCATGCCGGCGAACAGGATCGAGGGACTCTCGGTGATCTCCACCATCACCAGGCGCGCCTCGAACTGCTCGGAGCGGTTGCGCGCGAAGCGCGGCCAGGCCGCAGCGCCCGGGATCAGTTCGCGCAGGTTGCTCATCATCTGGCAACCGTTGCAGGCGCCCAGCGCGAAGCTGTCGCCGCGCGCGAAGAAAGCCTCGAACGCCGCACGCGCCCGGGGATTGAAGAGGATAGATTTCGCCCAGCCCGCCCCGCCGCCCAGCACGTCACCGTAGGAAAAGCCGCCGCCCGCCGCCAACCCCTTGAAGGCGGAAAGCGACGCGCGTCCTTCCACGATGTCGCTCATGTGCACGTCGTGCGCCTCGAAGCCGGCGCGGTCGAAGGCCGCCGCCATCTCGACCTGGCCGTTGACGCCCTGCTCGCGCAGGATCGCGATCCTCGGCCGCGCGCCGGCGTTGACGAAAGGCGCGGCCGGGTCCTGCGCCGGGTCGAACGCGAGGCTGGCGTGCAGCCCCGGGTCCGAGGCATCGGCGATGGCGTCGAACTCCTCGCGCGCGCACTCGGGATTGTCTCGCAGCGACTGGATGTGCAAGCCGACCTTCGCCCACTCCTGCTGCAAAGCGGCGCGCGGCGCGGCGAATACCGGTTTCGCATTTCGCACCAGGCGCAGCTCGTCGCGCCGGTTCGGCGAACCGATCCAGTGCGCGTGAAGCCCCGCGTCGCGCAGCCGCGCGAGCACCTTGGCGCGGTCCTGCGCGCGCACCTGAACGACA
The DNA here is from genome assembly GCA_020846575.1 of Burkholderiales bacterium. Taxonomy (GTDB): domain Bacteria; phylum Pseudomonadota; class Gammaproteobacteria; order Burkholderiales; family SG8-39; genus JADLDQ01. The sequence continues at coordinate 4,408 of JADLDQ010000199.1, read as the reverse complement.
GCGCCCAGTTCCTCCGTGAACAGCGCCGCGAGCACGCGCTCCAGGTCGCGGCCCGCCATCAGTTCCGGCCGGCGCTCGTTGCCCTCCACGTCGAGCGAGCGCGCATCCCAGGCAAGCAGGTCGAGATTCAGCGTCACGCCGGTGCGCCCGGCGAAGGCCATTTCACAGACGGTGGCGAGAAGGCCGCCGTCGGAGCGGTCGTGGTAGGCGAGCAGCAGCCCTTCACGGTTGAGCGACTGCACCACGGCGAAGAAGGCGGCGAGCGCCTGCGGATCGTCCAGGTCGGGCGCGGTGTCGCCCAGGCGCGCGAACACCTGCGCGAGCATCGAGCCGCCCAGGCGGTTGCGGCCCCGGCCCAGGTCGACGAGCACGAGCGCCGTGTCGCCGCAGTCCAGCCGCAGCTGCGGCGTCAGCACCCTGCGCGCGTCCTCGCAGGGAGCGAAGGCGGAGACGATGAGCGAGACCGGCGCGAGGACTTCGCGCGCTTCACCGCCTTCCTGCCAGGCGGTGCGCATCGACAGCGAATCCTTGCCCACGGGGATCGACACGCCGATGCGCGTACACAGTTCCACGGCCACCGCCCGCACCGTGTCGTAGAGCGCCGCATCCTCGCCGGGCGAGCCGGCCGCAGCCATCCAGTTGGCCGAGAGCTTGACCCGCGCAAGGTCTGCCACCGGCGCCGCCGCCAGGTTGGTGAGCGCCTCGGCCACCGCCATGCGGCCCGATGCCGGCGCGTCGATCAGCGCAAGCGGCGTGCGCTCGCCCATGGCGAAGGCCTCGCCCTCGAAGCCCTCGAATCCGTACAGGGTCGCGGCGCAGTCGGCGGCGGGCACCTGCCAGGGCCCCACGCAAGGGTCGCGCGCGCACAGCCCGCCCACGCTGCGGTCGCCGATCGAGATCAGGAAGCCCTTCGAGCCCACGCTCGGTGAGCGCAGCACCCGCCGGCAGGCTTCCTCCAACTCGATCCCTGCGAGCGACAGCGGCTCGAGCCGCGGTGCGAGCCGCAGCACCGCGCGCACCATCTTCGGCGGGTTGCCGAACAACGCCGCGAGGCTCATGTCCACCGGGCGGTTGCCGAAACGGCTGTCCTCGACGCGCAGCCGGCCGTCCTCGGTCGCGCGCCCCAGCACCGCGAACGGGCAACGCTCGCGCTCGCAGATGCGCCGGAACGCCTCGAGCGCATCCGGCGCGATGCCGAGCACGTAGCGTTCCTGCGCCTCGTTGCACCAGATCTCGCGCGGCGACATGCCGGGTTCCTCGCTCGGCACGCTGCGCAGGTCGATCACGGCGCCACGTCCGGCGCCGTGCGCGAGTTCGGGCAGCGCGTTGGACAGACCGCCCGCGCCCACGTCGTGGATCGAAAGGATGGGATTCGCCTCTCCCAGCTGCCAGCAGCGGTCGATCACTTCCTGCGCGCGCCGCTGCATCTCGGCGTTGCCGCGCTGCACCGAGTCGAAATCGAGCGCCTCGGCATTGGCGCCGGTGTCCATGCTGGATGCCGCGCCGCCGCCCATGCCGATCAGCAGGCCGGGACCGCCCAGCTGGGCGAGCAGCGTCCCCGGGGGCAACTCGGCCTTGAGCGCATGGCGGGCGTCGATATTGCCGATGCCCCCGGCGATCATGATCGGTTTGTTGTAGCCGCGCGGCGCGGCGCCGGCGGAGGTTTCGAAGGCGCGAAAGTAGCCGCAGAGGTTGGGACGCCCGAACTCATTGTTGAACGAAGCGGCGCCCACCGGGCCCTCGATCATGATGGAAAGCGCCGCGGCGATGCGCTGCGGCCGGCCCTGCGACCCCTCCCAGGGCTCGGGCAGCGCGTGGATGCGCAGGTGCGACACCGAGAATCCGCACAGGCCCGCCTTGGGTTTCGCGCCGCGCCCGGTCGCGCCCTCGTCGCGGATCTCGCCGCCCGAGCCGGTGGCCGCGCCGGGGAAAGGTGCGATCGCCGTGGGGTGATTGTGCGTCTCGCACTTCATCACCGTGTGCAGGCGCGCCGGCTCGCGGGCGTAGCGCCCTGCGGCATCTGCGGCAAAGCGCTCGATGAAGCGGCCTTCCATGATGGCGGCGTTGTCGGAGTAGGCGAGCACGGTGCCGCCCGGGTTCGCTTCGTGGGTGCCGCGAATCATCTGGAACAGCGTGTGCGGCTGCGGCTGGCCGTCGATCACCCAGGCGGCGTTGAAGATCTTGTGCCGGCAGTGCTCCGAGTTCGCCTGCGCGAACATGGTCAGCTCCACGTCGGTAGGATCGCGCCCCTCGCCCTGGAAGTGGCGCGCGAGGTAGTCGATCTCGTCGGCCGAGAGTGCGAGGCCCAGCTCGGCGTTGGCGCGATCCAGGGCCGCGGCGCCTTCGGCCAGCAGGGGCACGCTGGCCATGGGCCGAGGCTCGACGCGCTGGAACACGAGTTCCGCCCCCGAGAGCGCGAACAGCACCGACTCGGTCATGCGGTCGTGCACCAGGGCCGCGCAGGCTTCCCAGTGCGCCTGGAAAGGTCCCCAGAAGTGGTAGCCCACCCCGCGCTCGACGCGGCGCACTGCCGCCAGACCGCAGCGCTGGGCGATGTCGGTCGCCTTGGACGACCAGGGCGAGACCGTCCCCAGGCGCGGCACGATCAGCATGAACTCGCCGACGGGGTTGCGGGCCGGGGCCGGGTCGCCGTACTCGAGCAAGCGCTCGAGCACCGCGGATTCGCCCGGCGCCAGCGCGTCGCCCTCGATCTCGACCAGGTGCCAGTACTCGGCGGCGACCGCGACGAGCGCCGGATCGAGCGCGCCGAGCCGCGCATTGAGTTTCGCGAGGCGAAACGGCGACAGGGCCGGTCCGCCGCGCAGCTTCAGGATCGCCGGCATCGCTTCTGCGGCGCTGCGCCCGGTGTGGTGCTGCTCACCCGCGACCTGCTAGCGGCGTACCACGGGCGCCGGAAGGGTACCGCCGAGCACGAACGCGGCGCGCGCCTGATTGCGCAGTTCCACATCGAAGCGGCCGCTGAGGTTCTTCTGCGGACCGACGGCGAGATCGCCGCTCGCCGAGAGCATCCCGGCGCCCAGGCGCACCCGGCGCAGCTGCACCCGGGAGAGGTCGCCCGCGAAGCTGCCGCTCATCTCGGAGAACAGGGTGGTCCCGCCCGGTGAGTCCGCGCCCTGGAGCACCCGGGTGAGATCCACCGTACCCAGGGTGCCCTTGTGCATGGTGAAGCTGCCCTCGTATCGCAGCGCGGAGGCGAGCCGCTCCGGAGTCGGGCTCCTCATCGAATAGGCGAATCTGCCCTCGACGCTGCCCGATGCAACCAGCGGCGCCGCGAAGCGCGCCGGATCGATACCACGCCCCGTCATCTGCCCTTCGACACTCCAGGCCGGTGTCCAGCGCAGCCGCGCGTTGCCCCTGAGGACTCCGCCCAGCGCGGAGGCTTCGATCTCGCTCAGCGCCAGCTCGGCGGGATTCGCCACGCCGCGGGCCCTGAAGTCGTCGAAACGTATCGTGCCACCGAAAGGAAAGGTGACCTCGCCCGCGCTGATCTCGACCTGCGCGCTGGCGCCTTTCGCCGCGACCTTCACCGAAAACTTGCCGCCCCTGGCGGTGATCGTCGCCTGCTCCAGGTTGCCGCCGCCGCCGAAGGTTCCGGTGGCATCGATCACGGGCAGTTCCACGCCGGGCAACTGCAGCCTGGCGCCCTTGACCACGAGGCTGTCGATGCGAAGCGAATCCCCGGAACCCTTGCCCCACAGGAGCGCGGCGAGCGAACCTGCCGGCGCGCTCACGCCATCGAGCGTCACGCTGCCGAAATGCTTTTTCTCGTTCCAGATCGCCCCCACATCCGGCGCGGCCTCGATGCCGGCGATCCTGATCTCGCCGCCCGCGCCCACGGCGACGTTCTCCATGCGCAGCCGGGGCAAAGGCATGACCGAAAGCCGGATCGAACCGATCCTGACCGGTTCGCCGAGCCGCGCGCTGGCCGCCCTCTCGAACGAGCCCGCATCGATGGGTGCGAAATTCAATCCGGCCAGCGCCACCGCCACCAGCGCAACCAGAGCGATCGCGACCCCGCGGCCCACCCGGCGCGGCGGCCGCGGTTCCTCGGCATGGAACGGCTCGGGCCCAAGGGCCTCCACGGCCGGCTGGGCCACGCCCTGCCTGCCCGCATCCGCGCGCCCGCGGGCGCGCGCCTGCCTTCGGGCTTCCTTGCGGGCGAGCGCCGCGGCTTCGGCATCGGCCTTCGCACGGTCCTCTTCCACGAGACGCTTCTCCGAGGCGGCCGCGCGCTCGCGCTCCCGCGCCTGCTCCTGCTCCTGGCGCTGGCGCTCGGTGATATCAGTGACAATCGAAATAAACCCGATGACTCTTTCCTTGCTGTCCCGTTTGTAATCCCAGTCTACCTGAACATCAATTGTCCGGCCATCTTTGGTGCGGCCTTCTC
>JADLDQ010000464.1 GCA_020846575.1 Burkholderiales bacterium | reverse complement strand
ATTGTTGACCATGAGCATGGGGCTTGCCGGCTGGAACGGTTCCAACCGCTTTTCTTTGATCGGCGCCACACGCACCCTGACGCAGCTCTTCGCCTATGAAGCACCTTTCCTGCTCGCCTTGCTGGGTCCCGCCATTGCAGCAGGGTCATGGACGATCAAGGACGTCAGCATTTATGCAGGGAGTCACTGGATGATCTTCAGCCAGCCGGTGGGTTTCTTTATTGCCTTGATCGGTTTGATGGGCAAATTGGAATTGCCCCCCTTTGACGCTCCCGAGGCGGAGACTGAGATCGTCGCAGGCGCACTAACCGAATACTCCGGTCGCGGACTCGCCTTATTCCACATCGGTAAATCAGTAGAGTTGGTCGTCGCTGTAAGTTTGGTCACCGCCTTTTATTTGGGCGGGATCGGGAACCCGTTCCTCTTTCTGCTCAAAACGCTGGTGATCGTACTTTTGATGGCAATGCTGCAAGCCATGTTGACTCGTTTACGCATCGACCAGACCGTAGGCATGTGGTGGCGCTTCGGAGCGCTGCTTGCCCTTATGCAGATTCTGATTCTTGTGATCATAAAAGGATGGCTGGTATGAAAATAGGCTCCATGTTCAAAGAAATTGTGGTCTCGTTCTTTTCGCCCCCGGTCACTGAAAACTATCCGTTCGAAAAGCCCAAGACCGCCAACCGCTTCCGCGGAAAACTCGCCTTCAATTCTTCCAAATGCACAGGGTGCAACTTGTGCTCGAAAGACTGCCCTGCGAACGCGATCGAGATCATCATCATTGACCGCGCTGCCAAACGTTTTGTCGCCCGTTATAACGTGGACCGCTGCATCTATTGCGCGCAATGTATTCAATCCTGCAAGTTCAAATGCCTGGATTTGTCGAAGGATGATTGGGAATTGGCAGCCCTTCAAAAAGGACACTTCGAAGTGAATTACGGAAAGGAAGAAGACATTGTCACTCTCCTGGAAAGATTCGCTCAGCCAAAAAATGAACCTGGTTAGGACAGGCGAGTCAAATCCTCCTCGGATCTGTGTAATCGGGGTTGGAAACGACCTGCGCGGAGACGATTCGGCTGGATTGATCGTGGTTCGTCGGTTGTTAGCTGACGAACGCTTGAAAGCTATAACGAATCTCTTGATACTGGAAGGCGGACCCGCCCCTGAAAATCAGACCGGTGCTTTGCGTATCTTTCAACCGGATTTGGTTTTATTCGTCGACGCGGCCCATTTTGATGCCCCTGCGGGCACGCTTCAATTGATTCCGATTGAAACTATTGATGGAATGAGCGCATCCTCGCATTCCCTTCCACTGTCAATGCTGGCAAAATATATTACTTTCGAATTTGGCTGTCAGGTGAATGTACTGGGGATTCAGCCCGCACAAAATGAAGTTGGGACCAATCTAAGCCCATCTGTTTGTAAAACAGTAGGTGAAATAGTCGAACATTT
>JADLDQ010000463.1 GCA_020846575.1 Burkholderiales bacterium | reverse complement strand
GCGACGATCTCGGCCTTGAACGTCACGGTGACGGCGCCCGAACCCTCGGTGAACGTGGGCTCCGCGATGCCGTACGCGCGGCACGCCTCGATGACCCGGTTGGTGCCGCGGCCCCAAACCTCGATGGCGCCGGTGCGGTGGAACGCGCCTGCGAGGAGGGGATTGCGCGGGATGGACCGGTGCTCCTGCGTGAGCCGCTCGGCGCGAATGCCGGTTGGGAAGTCGCCGATGCTGTGGATCTCGATGCGGTCGTCGAAGACGGCGATGGCGACGTACGAGCTCGGGTTGCTCACGTCGCGGTGGATGACGGCGTTGATGACGATCTCGCGCAGCGCCTCCGCCGGCACCGGCAGGCGGTCCTCGCGGTTGATGGCGCCCTTCGGGAAGCGCGCGGACAGCGGCAGCGTCCGGTCGAGCCACACGATCGCCTCGCGGACCATCGCGAACGCGTGCAGGTAACTCCGCACCTCTTTCGACACACTGCGGCCGTACATTTCCTGGAATCGGGTGTCGAAGTCAACGTGATTCGCGGTTGGCTGGGTCATGTCAGCGTGGACACTACCAACCGATATGCGGAGCTGACGCTGCGGGCTAAAGCGGCGGCCTTGCGCGCGTGCGAGCCAGCTTCCGCAGCGTCAGTGGACGGCCGCAGCAACGCAGTCTGGAAGGACGACAAGCAGCTGCTCGATTGGCTCAATGCCCTGTAGCCGATTATGTTGCCGAACTCTCGCGATTCGCCTAGGACCACCCTCGGCACGATCCGTCATCGGTCACATAACGGTGGCGGAAACATAAGATCGACAACTCCAAGTGCGCGATCACCCGCGCCTGCTACTACGAGCCGCAGGTGCAACGCTCCTACAGCGAGTGCGCGCTTGGATACGGTTTGACCATCGCCCCGTGCCCGCCGCGCGATCCGCAGAAGAAGACGGCCGGGGAGAGCCGCGCCCTGCTGGAGGCGCTGCTGATGCTGCTGCAGTTGCTGATGGCGGTGTTCATGGGGCAGCACACCAGCAAGACCAGCACCAACTCCAGCAAGCCTTCTTCGCAAATGCCCAAAGACCAGAGCGCACTCAGCCGAGCGGGTGCGCACGGCAAGGGCAAGGCGCTCGATCAGACGCGCTCCTCCAACACCCGCACCGTCCAGAGCGTTCGGGTTGTCAAGCTCGAATTCTGTGAGCATTGTGGACAAGGCCTGCGCTCAGTCCCGTGCCGAGGGCACGAACGACGCACCCAGATCGACATTGTCTTCGAGAAGGTGGTCACGCACCTGGACGCCGAGCTCAAACGCTGCCCGCATT
>JADLDQ010000198.1 GCA_020846575.1 Burkholderiales bacterium | reverse complement strand
TCCGCAGGTCGAGCTGGCGCCGCACCCGGTCCACGGCCAGCAGGTGACGATCACGCTGTCGCCGCACGAGAACAGGGCCGGCGTGGAGCAAGCCATCGCCAGCGCTTTCGGGCGCTTCACCTGCGCCTTTCGAGTCGCGTGGCGCGAGCAGGTCGAATCGGGGCGGATTGCGACGGGGGGTTGACGGGTCCCGGACTTTACCGCGCACCAGGCGACGGCGGCGGCCCCGGTGCCGGACGGGGGGCGGCAGCGGCTACAGCTTGTCGACGAAGGGTTCCACGCGCGCGAAGTGATCCTCCAGCTTCAAGTCGGCGCTCGCAAAGAGGCCCTGCTCGGCCGCGTAGCGCACCAGGGCCTGCAGGCTCGCCCGGTTGCCGGACAGCCCGTACGGCCAGAACTCGCCCCCGAAGGCTTCACGCACGCCTCTCAGGTGCGCGTCGATCGATGGAACCGGCGCGCGGCTGCCGCGGATGTCGTCCAGGCGCGCGAAGTAGCGGCGCCGGGCCACCTCGAGCGCGCGATAGATGTTCGAGGCGATCCAGCGATGCCGCTCGAGCACCTCGGTGCGCACGCCCAGCACACGCAGGATGGGGAACACGCCGGTCTTGGCGAGGTATTGACGCTCCGCCTCGCCGCGCCGCTCGAAAAGGGGACCGATGGCGGGATCGCCGGCCGGCGCCGGCGGCAGTTCGTGCGGGGGCGCGATCACCGCGTCGAGCTCTCCCGCCCGCAGCAGGACCTCGAGCGCTCGCTGCGGCTCGCGCACCCAGGTCATCTCGCCGTGCGCGAGGCCGTACATGTCGCGGAGCATGCCCCTCGCGTACACGCACTGGGTCGAGTGCCAGGCGGCGGTGCCGATGCGCGCCCCGCGCAGCTCGCCCGGCGTTGCGATCCGGTCCCTGCGCACGAGGATGCAGTCGTGCACGAACATGCGGGAGGTGAACACCGGCAGCGCGGTGATGCGCGCATCGCCGTCGAGCCTGCGCTCCAGGTACTCCACCAGGGGCATGTCGGAGACGTCCCAGTCGCGCCGCCCGGCGAACTCGGCGAACGAGTGCGGGGCGTCGAGGTCGACGAACGTGGGCTCGACGCTGGCGATCTCGACCGCTCCGGAGCGGATCTCGTAGTCGTTGTCGCGCGCCCTGATCTCGTAGACGTGGTCATAGGCCATCAGCGCGACGGTGAGCGCAATGCGGCTCTGGATCATCGTCGCATCGCCTGCCATTCCGGGAAGATGTCCGCGGCCGTTGCGCCGCCCTCGATCAAGCCCTGCTCGCGCAGGTAGCGCAGGGCCGTCTCGATGGACGGCAGATTGGCCTCCACGCCGTAGGGCCACACGTCCGGGCCGATCAGCGACCGCAGCGATGCGATGTACTCCTCCAGCCAGGGAACGGGCACGCGGCTGGCCGCGGTGTCCGCGATGCGGGCGAAGTACGCCAGGCGCGAGGCTTCCAGGGCGTCGTAGATGCGAAGCGCGATACCCGGATCGCGCTGGTACAGGGCGCGGTCGATCGCGATCATGTGCATGATCGGCAGGCACCCCGTCTTCTCCAGGTAGGCCCGCTCGGCCTGCCGCGGGTCCTGGTACAGCCGGCGCACCAATCCCCCCGAGACGACCGAACCCTCCACGCTCGCAGGCGGAGACGGCAGGATGAATCCATCCAGGTCTCCGCTCCAGAGCATCTCTTCCATGCCGCGGTCGGCAACCGGGATCATGCGCACATCGGGCGCGAGGTAGCGGGGCCGGACCACCTCGGCCCTGCCGGGCCGCTCGACCCCGCCCTGGTACCAGGTGATTTCGGAGGGCCGTATGCCGTGCATGTCCGAGAGCATGCCGCGAGCCCAGACCGCGGCGGAGTTTGCCCAGGCGACCACGCCGATGCGGCTGCCGCGCAGATCCTCGGGCCGGGCGATCCGGTCCGAGCGCACGAAGATCGCCGTGTGCCGGTGCAGCCGGGAAGTGAACACGGGAATGCCCACGATGCTGTCGTCGCCCCCGGCGCGGAGCGTGGCGTACTGCACGAAACCCATCTCCGAGACGTCCCAGTCCCGGCTGATCGTGAAGCGCCGGAACATCTCGGGAATCGGCAGGCGTATGAAAAGCGGCTCCGCGCCCTCGATGGGGATGCGCCCGTCCACCACCGCCTGCACGTGATCGTAGGAACTGACCGCGAAGGTGAAGCGCAGCGCCGGCATCAGCGCGCCGTCGCGTTCGTGCATGCGCGCGAGCTGCGAGGGGAAAGGCACTTCATCCGCGGATTCATGGATTCAACTCGTCCAGGCAGGCGCGCCACATTAGCAGGAAAACGATCCACGGCACAGGTGCGCGCGCGTCACGCGAACGATGTTCCCGGGTTCGCCCGCGCCAACGGCCCGGCCGCGAGCGCAATCTCGCAATGTCATGGTGGTAGTGCTCGATCCTAGGACAACCGGACGCATGGTTGTCTCGCGGCGGCTGCCGTACGCTGTCGAGCGCCTCGGGCGGCTGGCCACGCACCGGTGCTGGTCGCGGTTCGCGTCGGGTCCATGCCGGACCGGCATGGCGGTGCTGCGGTGTTCGACCGTGCGCGCAGCGCCGGCGTGACGCCTTGCGCAGCCGCCCGGTGATCCCCGGGTCGCGAGCCGTCTCGCGATCGCCCGTGAGCTGAAAGGAAGCGGATGGACTTCGGCATCCTGACCGCGAAGGTCGACGAAATCGGCTACATCGTCCACGCGGAGAACCTGGGCTTCACCCACTGCTGGGTCACCGACAGCCCCATGATCCGGTCGAACTGCTGGGCGGTGCTGGCGCTCGCGGCCGAGCGCACGCGCACCATCAAGCTCGGCACCGGCGTGGCCGTCCCCGGCCTGCGGCTCGCGCCGGTTGCGGCCAACGGCATCGCCACCATCAACCGCCTCGCCCCGGGTCGCTGCTTCATGGCGCTGGGTACCGGCAATACCGGGATGCGCATGCTCGGGCATAAACCGATGAAGCTCGCCCCCTTCGCCGAGTACGTGCGGGTGGTGCGCTCGCTGCTTCGCGGAGAGGAGGTGGATTTCACCCTGAACGGGGAAACGCACCCGATCCGCTTCCAGATGCGCGAGCATCGCTTCATCGATCTGGAGCACCCGATCCCGCTGTACCTGTCCGGGTTCGGCCCCAAGGCGCAGGCGCTCGCCGGGGAACTGGCCGAAGGTCTGGTCTCCTCGCTGCGCTACGGCGCCACGCTGGCGCAGATCCTCGCCAATGCGCGCCGCGGCGCCGAGCGCGCGGGGCGGACCCTGGCGCAGGACTTCTACTTCACCGCGATGCAGCCGGTGGTGCTGCTGCAGCCGGGAGAGTCGCCGGTCTGCGAACGCGTTCTGGCCGAGTGCGGCGCCTCCGTCGTCACCAACCTTCACCAGCTGGTGGCGGAATACCTCGATACGGGCAAGGAGCCGCCCGAGTACGTCCGGCCGGTGTGGAAGGCGTATCTGGACTGGCTCGAGGGCTTCGCGCCCGCGGTGCGCCACCAGCGCCTGCACGGGAGCCACTTCAGCTTCCTCGACCCGCAGGAGGCGCGCTTCATCACGCCGGAACTGGTCAAGGCAAGCTCCCTGGTGGGCAGCGCCGCCGAGCTGATCGAGGAACTGCGTGAGCTGGAGCGCGAGGGCGTACGGCAGATCACGCTCTACCCCCCTCTCAACAGGCAGTACCGGGTCATCGAGGACTTCGCCGAGCAGGTGATCTCGCGCATGTAGCATGCAGCCAATGAAGGAGAGAGAAATGGCGATCACAAGATTGTTGTCCGCGTGCCTCGTCCTTGCGGGTGTGGCGCTCTGGGGCGCGCAGGCGCGCGCGCAACCCTATCCTTCGAAGCCGATCCGGCTGGTGGTGGGATTTCCGCCCGGTTCGACCGTGGACGTCTCGGCACGGCTGCTCGCCAGGAAAATGGGGGAAGCGCTGGACCAACCTCTGGTGACCGACAACCGGGTCGGCGCCGGCGGAATCATCGGTGCCGCGGCGGTTGCGAAAGCGCCGGCCGACGGCTACACGCTGCTGTTCACCACGCCCAGCACCCACGTGATCGCGGTGTTTCTCTCGAAGGAACTACCCTACGACCCGGTGCGGGACTTCACGCCGATCGCGTCGGCTATCGATACCTACCACAGTCGGGCGGTCGGTCCTGCGGGGCCCCTGAACTCGCTTCGGGAGCTGGTGGAGTACGCGAAGCGCAATCCGGGAAAGCTCACCTACAGCAGCGCGGGGCTGGGAACCGTGTTCCACCTCACCGGGGAGCTGTTCAAGCGCGCCGCCGGCGTGGACATCCTGCACGTGCCGTACAAGAGCGCGGTCCAGGCTCTGCCGGACCTGGCGGCCGGCCGCATCTCCATGACCTTCTCGACCCTGCAGTCGCAGCTGCCGCTGTCTCGCTCGGGAAAGATCCGGATCGTCGGGATGCTGACCGCCGACCGCTACCCGGGCCTGCCCGAGGTCCCGGCGGTCGCCGAGGTGGTTCCCGGTTTCGAGCGGCCGGCCGACTGGATCGGGTTTTTCGGACCGGCAGGCCTGCCGCGCGCGATCGTCGAGCGTCTGGGCGCGGAGGTCAAGGCGGCGCTCGCCGCGCCCGAGATCGTGCGCACGCTGGACGAGAACGCGCAGAGGGCCATCTGGACTTCGCCGGAGGATTTCGCACGGATGATCAGACAGGGAACGCAATCCACCGGCAGGGCCGTGAAGGCCGCAGGCATTCAACCGGAGCGATGAGCCGGGAGGCGAAGGACGCCCGGTATGCAGCGCAGGCGCGCGGCGCGCGACGAGACGGCTCGGATACAATCGGCAGCGACCCTGGTTTGCGGCGCCCACGGCGCCAGGAGAACCTTCGCATGTCACACGTCCTTCCAATGATCCGCCGCGTGGTCACCGCAGACGATGCCGCCGGCCGATCGCGGTTCCTCGAAGACGCACCCCTGATTTCACACGAGGTGCCGGGACGCCCCGGGTTGCGCTGGGCGCGCGCCTGGGCGACCGGGCCGGTGCCGGCGCCGCTCGGCGAGGGCGATCGCAGCGCCGAGGTGCACGGGATAATGCCGCCGGCCGGCGGGTCGGTGGTGAACATCATCGATTTCCCGCCGGAACCCCGTGACTCGGAAGACAGGAGGCGAGCCCTGGAGGACATGGAACGGGTGATCCGGCAAGCGGGGTCACACCCCGAAGACGGCGTGACGCGCCGGCCGGACGGACCGCATCCGAGCATGCACCAGACCGACACGATCGACTACGCGTTCGTCCTGAGCGGGGAGATCGTCGCCATTCTCGACGGTGGCGAGACGGTGCTCAAGGCGGGAGACGTGCTGGTGCAGCGCGGCACCAACCACGCCTGGAGCAACCGCTCCGGGGCCTATTGCCGCGTGGCTTTCGTGCTGATCGCGGCGGCGCGCTGACGGCGCCAGCGACCCGGGAACGCGCGCATGGCGGTTGTACGCAAGGTCGCGATCGTCACCGGATCGGCGAGCGGCATCGGCGCCGCGACGGCCGAGGCGCTGGCGGGCAAGGGCGTCAACGTGCTCGTCAATTACTCTCGAAGCCGCTGCGATGCGCAATCGGTCGCGACGCGCTGCGAGGCGCTGGGCGTGGAAGCCGCCGTGCACCAGGCCGATGTCTCCGACGACGCCGCGTGCCGCGCGATGGCCCAGGCGGCGATGGCGCGCTGGGGACGCATCGATTATCTCGTCAACAATGCCGGAACGACCCGCTTCGTCGAGCACGCCGATCTGGAAGGCCTCGGCTCGGAGGATTTCCTGCGAATCTACGCGGTCAATGTCGTCGGAGCGTTCCAGATGGTGCGCGCGGTGGCGCCGCACATGAAGCAGGCCGCGAGCGGGGCGATCGTCAACGTCTCGGCGCTTGCCGCGCTCACCGGCAGCGGCAGCTGTATCGCCTACGCGGCTTCCAAGGCCGCGCTCAACAGCCTCACCGTGACGCTGGCGCGCGCCCTGGGGCCGCAGATCCGCGTCAACGCGGTGTGCCCCGGATTCGTGAAATCGCGCTGGATGGAACAGGGCCTGGGATCGGAACGCTATGCGAGCGCCTTGCGCAAGACCGAGGCGAACGCCCCGCTGCGTGCGGCGAGCACGCCACAGGATGTCGCCGAGCCGATCGTGTGGCTGCTGGAGGCCGCACGGCATGTCACCGGCGAGCTGCTCATGGTGGACGCCGGGTTCCGCCTCGCCAGGCCGTAGCGCCCTGCGCCGGCAGCAGCAGCCCAGCGCCTACTGCTCGAGCTTGAGCCCGCGCTCGCGGATGAGCTTGCCCCACTTCTCGGTGTCCGCGCGCATGACGCGCGCGAGCTCCTCGCCGGAGGAGCCGACCACGTCGAAGTTCAGCCGCTCGAGCCTCTCGCGTACCTCGGCCGCCGAGAGCGCCCGCCGGATGTCGTTCTCGATCTTCGCGGAGACGGCGGGCGGCGTGCCAGCCGGCGCGAAGGCGGCCACCCAGGTGCGCGTCTCGTAACCCGGCAGACCGGCCTCGGCGAAAGTGGGCACGTCCGGAAAGAACTTCGAGCGCCTGGCGTCGGCCACGGCGACAAGGCGCAGCTTACCCGTGCGCAGTGCGGCCGCGCCGCTGCCCAGGTCCGGGAACCCGAGCTGGGTCTCCCCGGCCAGCAGGCTCGCGTTGGCCGGGGCGAGGCCCTTGTAGTTCACGCTCGCGATCTCCACTTTCGCGAATGCCTTGAACAGCTCCAGGGCGAGCAGCGTCGCGGTGCCGCCGGTGGCGTGATTCAGCCGTCCCGGGTTGGCGCGGGCGTAGGCGATCAGTTCCCGCACGGAGGCGACACCGACCGAGGGGTGGACCACCAGGATCAGCGGCGCGGCGGTGACCAGTGACAGGGGCACGAAGTCCCGCTGCGGATCGTACGGAAGCTTCGGGAACACCACCGGGTTCATCGACATGGTGCCGTCGTGCGCGAAGAACAGGGTGTAGCCGTCCGGCCTGGACTTGGCGGCGGCCTCCGCCCCGATGATCATCGAGCCGCCCGCCCGGTTCTCGATCACCGTGGACTGGCCCCACAGTTCGGCGAGCCTGGCGCTCACGACGCGCGCGGTGGAATCGATCCCGCCGCCGGGCGAGGAGGGCACGATGACGCGGACCGTCCTGGCGGGAAAGTCCTGGGCCTGAGCGCCCGGCGCGACCAGCAGCGCCGCCGCCAGCGTCGCGCCGGCCACTCGTTTCACGGGGGTGGCGCAGCGCCGTGCCTGCCCGCGCCCTGGACGTGCGCCGGGCCGCGGGGCATGCGCGGCAGCGTCTGTACGCATCGGGCTGTTTCTCCTCGTTCGAGTCACTCGTGGGAGCCGCGGGCGGCGCCCGCAGCAGTGCCGTGCAGTCTAGCCGATCCGGACCCGACGGCCGCACCTGAACGGGTTGCGCCGGGTCGGGTGGCGCAGGCGTGACGCGCGCGATGGGCGAGTCGGATCGGTGGCGCAGCGCCCCTCACTCGGGGCGGATGCCCGCCGCGCGTATCATCTCGCCGACCAACGCGGTCTCCTCCCGGATCGCTGCGGACAGGTCCTGCGGCATGCTCGCTACGACTCCCATCCCCTTGGAGATCGCGTGCCGCTCGGAGAATTCGCGGGTCTTCAGCACCGCGCGCACGTCGGCGCCGATCTTCTCGACGATCGCCTCCGGCGTCCCGGCCGGTGCGAACAGCCCGAACCAGATCCACTGCAGCAGATACGGGTAACCGAGTTCGGCGCTCGTCGGTACGCCGGGAAGCTGCGGCGCTCGCTGCTTGCCCATGATGGCGAGGGCCTTGAGCTTTCCCGAGCGGATGAGTTCGCCTGCGACCGCCACGCTTCCCGTGGCAAGCGGAACCTCTCCGGCCGTGAGCGCCCGCATGACGGGGCCGATGCCGTTGTACGGCACGTGCAGCAGGTCCAGTCCCTCCTTCTTGTTCAGCATCTCGAATGCAAGCTGCGCCTGGCTGCCGACTCCAAAGGAACCGTAGGCGAGTTTTCCCTTTCCCTGGCGCGCAAGCGCCACCAGCTCGCGCAAGTCCGCGGCGCGCACCGAGGCGTGAGCGACCAGAAGCATGTCGTACTGCACCATCAGGCTGATCGGGATGAAGCTGCGGTCGGCGTCGTACGGAAG
Organism: Burkholderiales bacterium; assembly: GCA_020846575.1. GTDB lineage: Bacteria > Pseudomonadota > Gammaproteobacteria > Burkholderiales > SG8-39 > JADLDQ01. The sequence continues at coordinate 1,748 of JADLDQ010000198.1, read as the reverse complement.
CGACTTGTACAGGTAGCGATTCGCGGCGAATGTCTGGTTGATGGTGGCCAGCAAGACGTGCCCGTCCGGCGGCGACTTGGCGACCGCCTCGGCGCCGAGGTTCCCTCCCGCCCCGGCGCGGTTCTCGACGATCACCGGCTGGGCCCATCTCGATGCCAGCTCCGCGGCGAGAGGCCTGACGAAGACGTCCAGGCCGCCGCCGGCGGCGAAGGGAACGAAGATGCGCACCGGGTGCGCCGGATACTGCTGCGCGCTCGCGCTCGAGATGCCGAGCGCGAGCGTCGCGGCGGCGGCGATTCGTGTCAGGTCCATACCTCTCCCCTTTGAGTCGTTGCGGCAGGTCGCCGCGGCGTTGGAACGATTGCATACTGACAGTTCGCGCGCCCGCGACAGGCGCGCTCATCCCGGCTCAGTCGACCGGCTGGATGTGGGCGGCCTTCACGATGCCCGCGAGCAGCGCGGTTTCGCGCCGGATGCGGGCGATGAACGCCTCCGGGGTGTCGCCGATGATGTCGAACCCCTGCCGCGAGCGTACCTGCGGCGTGTCGACGGCCTTCAGGATGTCGCTGCTCAGCCGGCGCAGGACCGCCTCGGGCAACCGGGCGGGGCCGAACAGCCCCGTCCACGAGGGCGCGGGCTCGAAACCGGGAACCACGTCCGCCACCGCGGGCACGCCCGGGAAGGCGTTGCTCTTGTACTCGACCACCGCGAGCACGCGGATCCTCCCGGTCTTGAGAAAGGACTGGGCGCTCTCGGCGATGCCGATCACCATGGGAAGCGAGCCCCCGACCAGGTCCTGGTACGCCTGCGCGTTGGCCTTGTAGGGAACGTGCAGGAACTGCGCGCCGGTGCGCTGCATGATCTGCTCGGCGTTGAAGTGATGGTGCGTGCCGATGCCGGTGGTGCCGAACTGGACCTTGTTCGGATTCGCCCTGGCGTAGGCGATCAGCTCGCGCAGCGAGCTCACCGCAAGCGAGCTGGAGACCAGCACCAGCGACTGCGTATTCCACAGCGCCGTGATCGGCGTCAGGTCGCGCTCCCACTCGATGGTGTTCGAGCGCGACAGGAAGCGCCGTGTGATGATCGAGTTCGGTGTCGCGCCGAGCAGGGTATAGCCGTCCGGCGCCGAGCGGATCACCGCCTCGGTGGCCACCACACCGCCCGCGCCGGCGCGATTGTCGATGATCACGGGCTGGCCGAGGAGGATCGAGAACTGTTCGGCCACCACGCGCATGAACACATCGCCGCCGGCGCCGGCGGCGAACGCCAGCACGATGCGCACCGGCTTGCCGGGATATTCCTGTGCCCGAACGGCGGTGACGTGGCCCAGCGCCACGAGCAGGGTGCCGAGCGCGGATAAGAGCCTGAGGCACGGCATCACGGGTTCATCTCCCCTGTTACGCGCACGAGAACCGGCCGGTCCGGCGCTGCGCCCCGGCGGGTCTGCCGGAGTTGCAGACTACGCCACTTGTCGCAGGCGTGCAGGCCCGGTTCGGTCTTCCAGGCCTTGTGCGGCGCGACGCTCAGACGGTGAACAGCTTCTCGGGAAAACCGACGGCGGTCTCCGCCCTGCGCATTTCCGGGATGGGCCCGCGATGGATGCCCCAGCGGTCGATGCGCCGCGGCGGCCAGGTCCAGTCCTGCGGCGTGCCGGCCTTGTAGTTCTCGTCGACCTGCTCGACCTCGCTGGTGTACTCGATGACGAATCCGCCCGGTCCGATGAAATAGCAGAACACGTTGTTCGCCGG
>JADLDQ010000197.1 GCA_020846575.1 Burkholderiales bacterium | reverse complement strand
CGCCGGCCCCGCCTGCCCCGGCCCATTGGGCACCGATGGGCGAGCCGACCGGGTCCGGATTCGCGACTCGGGCCGTGCCGCCGTAGGCGGCCGACTGCATCTGCGGGCGCGAGCGCGCGAACACGCGCAGCAGCACGAATACCGCGACGCCGGCGAGCAGGGCGACCAGCAGGGCGCTCCCCAGTGCACCGAAGCCGCCCTGTGAGATCAGCCACCCGAGGCCCAGACCCGCGGCGAGCCCCGCCAGGGGTGCGAGCCAGCGGTTGCCGCCGGCCGCGGCGGCGGGGGCAGCGGCCGGCGCGGCCGCGCTGGCAGCCTGGTTCTGCGCCGGCTGGGCTGCGCGCGGCGGCGGGGTGACGCTGCGCTGCACGCCCACGCTGCGGCCGCCGCCGACCCGGGCTGCCTGCGCCGGCTCGGGAAAGATGGAGATCGCGAGCCAGGAAAGAGCGATCAGGGATGTGAGTAGGGCTTTCATGGGAAATCCTCCTTGAGAATGCGATCCGCAACGGCTCAACCGGCCGCCCGCATGCTGCGACCGAGCGAGCGCAGCCCGGCTCTGTCAGTACTTGAAGCCTCGATGCAAGGCCGCCACGCCGCCGCTCAGGTTGAAGTACTCGACGTCTTCCCAGCCGGCCTGTTCCATCAGGAATTGTAGCGTGTCTTGATCAGGATGCATGCGGATGGACTCGGCCAGGTAGCGGTAGCTCGCCTCGTCCTTCGCCACTACCCGACCGAGCCAGGGCAGCACGTGGAAGGAATACCAGTCGTACAGACCGGCGAGCGGGGTCCAGACCTGGGAGAACTCCAGCACCAGCAGGCGCCCGCCCGGACGGGTAACGCGCTGCATCTGCGCGAGCGCCCGATCCATGTGCGTCATGTTGCGAAGCCCGAAAGCGACGCTCACGCAATCGAAGTAGCCGGAAGGAAACGGCAGCCGCTCGGCGTCGCAGCGGCACACGGGCAGGGCAAGACCCAGGTCGAGCAGGCGGTCGCGGCCTTCGCAGAGCATCGCCCCGTTGATGTCGGTGAGCCATACCTCCCCGGTCGCACCCGCGCGGCGCGCGAACGCCGCGGCGAGGTCCCCGGAGCCGCCGGCCACGTCGAGCACCCGCGATCCCTCGCGCACGCCGCTCCGGGCCACCGTGAACGCCTTCCAGACCCGATGCAGGCCGCCGGACATGAGGTCGTTCATCAGGTCGTAGTTCGATGCGACGGAGGTGAACACGCCGGCCACGCGCCGGGCCTTTTCTTCCTCGGCGACGCTGCTGAAACCGAAATGCGTGGATGGCATGGCGAAGTACGCGCTGATGAGGCGCAGTATGAACGAGAAACCGCGCAGGCGCCCTGCGATGCGGCCGCGGCCCGGATTCCCGGTCCCCCGCAGCCGCGGGAGAATCGGTTGCGGCTGCAGAACGAGAGTTCCCGCGCGCCGCGCACGCGAGCCTCGAGCACCCGGTGTGCCACCGGCGCACCTGCCTCGCGCGCGGCGCGAAGCAGGTGCGCAGCGCGAGGCAGGTCCTCGCCAGGCGCCCTACGCGCCGATGAACTGCAGCCGCTCGAAGTCGTTGCCTCGTTCGATGAGCGCCGCAAGGCGGATCGTCTGGCGCGCGCCGTCGACCTTCATCTCCAACACGCGGCCGTTCTGGAAGCTGCCGGCGGCGACCACCAGGGTCGGGTCCGCGCGGCCGGCGGGTTTGATGAGGAACCCGGGCGACCAGGGCAGCGGGTGCAGGGGATCCTCCACCGGCGAGCGCACCGAGCACGCCTGCGGCAGCCCGGGCAGCGCCCTCAGCCCGACGTTGAGCGAATGGTCGCTCGCCTCGTAGAGCCAGCGCACGTCGCACAGCATGAACTGGGGCGCCCCGCCGGGCCGGATGGCCACCAGCTGGCGATGGCCGATGCGCACGCCCTGCTGGTTGCGGCGCACGCGAAAGCCGTCGGCCGCCTCGTCCAGCATCTCCCAGCGCTCGCCCGCGCTGCGCGGCACCGCCTTGTCGGTGACGCTGAGCGTCCGCTGGAAGACATGCAGCTGTTCGGTCTCGCGATGGCTGTAGGTCCGGGACCGCGTGCCCGTGTCGAACGGCTCGCTGGCCAGTACGTTGTAGATGTCGGTGAGACCGCAGGCGAGCTGCGCGACAGCCTCCGCGCGCCGGCGCGGAAACTTGCGGCTCATGGGCACGTCGGTCCAGCAGCGCAACAGCGTGGTGAGCAGGTTCCCCGCCGCGGGCTGCGTCGTGTCGCGCCCCAGGCCCAGATCGCTCGGCGTGTCGCCTTCGGACAGGTGCTTCAGGTGCGCGCGTATCGAGCGGCCGACGTCGCTGCAGTCGAGGAAACGGACCGATTCGCCCGCGGCGTCGGCGCGGGTCCATTCGGGCGCCGAGCAACCGTCGAGATCCACCGCGGCTGCGCCGCTTTCCGTCGAGTTCCTGAATACGACCTTGGGCGCCCAGCGCCGCGCCCAGCGCCGGGTCCAGGTCAACTCGCGCGCGCTTGCCGCAGTGGGCCTGGCCAGGTGCAGCAGCAGTACCTCGGCGTAGCAGGCGTTGCAGGTGGTGCGCTGCTCGCCCTCCTGCACCGGCGTGCCAGCGACGCCCTGGCCCTCGGCGCGCGCGAAACAGCGGTGCAGCCAGTGCCACAGGTCGGAATCCGGTTCGCGCCGCGCGACGATGTGGGTGACGATCAGGCCCGCCGCGCTCTCCAGCGCACGCAGGGCGAGCAGCGCCTGGCCCCCCGGGACGGCGCTGCCCGGGATGTCGAACGACTGCCAGGCGCGAAGCAGCGCGAGCCACAGGTCGCGCGCCGCGACGAAGGCATTGGTCTCGGCCTGACCCAGGGGCAGCGCCTTGCCGCCATAGCGCCGCTCCAGCTCCGCGAGGGAGGCGATCATCGGCGCGCGCAGGCGCGAAAGAATCTGGACGTGCGCCTCCGGGGCCGGTGGCGCGTCCTCGATATCGTCGAGCAGGTCGAGGAACGCGGTGCAGGCCTGCTGCGGGTCAGCCAGTACCGACTTGGACAGCCAGGCTTCGCAGCTTCGAAGGTCCACCACGGGCGGGGGCGTTGCCGGGGATGTATCGGCCGGACGCATGGTCGACTCCTGTTGCCTCGACGCCCTCCCGCGTCAGTGAAAGCACGCATGCCCTGCGGCCGCAGGGCGCGTCTGTTGCAGCCGTGTCTTGTTGTGTTCGCCGCACGCGTCCCGTCCGGCACGAGTGCGCAGGCAGGGTTCGACGGCTTGCTTTGCCGGGTTCGGCCAGTTCCCGGTTCCGGGCGTTGTTTCGGCAGGCGCCGCCTGCGGGCAAGACATCCGAATCGTGCAGCAGCCCGTGGCGGATGAGGCGCTATGTTCTGCCTTTTGGAGGCGACGCACAATCGGGCACTGGAGCATAGCGGACAATATTGCTCAGCCCTGAGAGCGGCGGCGGCTCCGGCTTCGCCGCCGAGCCAAGTATTTCACGGTCGAGCCCCGCCGGGTCCTGTCTCCCGCGGGCGACATTCCCGGCGCGGCCTTGCGGGGCTCGGGCTCCGGTCCGCGGCGCCTCGCGCGCCGCAGGCAGGCCGCGCACGGGTCACAGCAGCACCCGTTCGATGCCGCCGCGGTTCGCCTTCGCCACGTACTCGGCCATCCAGTTCGGCCCCAACAGGTGCCTGGCCATCTCGACCACGATGTAGTCGGCCTCGATGCCGGTCGATTCGAAGCGCGCCAGGCCCTGCAGGCACGAGGGGCAGGTGGTGAGCACCTTCACCGGGCCCGCGTGCCCCTGAGCGCGCATCGCCCGCAGGTCCTCGCCGAGCTGCTCCTCCTTGCGGAAGCGGACCTGGGTCGAGATGTCGGGCCGCGACACCGCGAGCGTGCCGGATTCGCCGCAGCAGCGCTCGGCGCTCGCCACCCCGCCGCCGAGCAGCGCGCTCGCCACCTTCAGCGGCGCCTGCGTCTTGATGGGCGTGTGACAGGGATCGTGGTACATGTAGCGCACCCCGGAGGCCCCCTCCAGCTTCAATCCTTTCTCCAGCAGATACTCGTGAATGTCGAGCAACCGGCATCCCGGGAAAATGCGTTCGAACTCGTACTTCTGAAGCTGGTCCAGGCAGGTGCCGCACGAGACGATCACCGTGCGGATATCCAGGTAGTTGAGGGTGTTGGCCACGCGGTGGAACAGCACGCGGTTATCGGTGATGATGCGCTGGCCCCGGTCCTGTTCGCCCGCGGCGGTCTGCGGGTAACCGCAGCACAGGTACCCCGGCGGCAGCACGCAGACCGCGCCCACCTCGTAGAGCATCGCCTGCGTGGCCAATCCCACTTGACCGAACAGCCGCTCCGAGCCGCAGCCCGGGAAGTAGAACACCGCGTCGGAGTCGTCATTCGCCTTGCGCGGGTCGCGAATCACCGGGACGATGGTGCGGTCCTCGATGTCGAGCAGCGCCCGGGCGGTGCGCCGCGGCAGGCCGCCGGGCATCGGCTTGTTGATGAAGTGGATCACCTGCGCGGCCAGCGGCGTGCGCCCGGTGGTCGCGGGGGGCCTCGCGGTCTGGCGCTGCGCCAGGCCGAACGCGCTCGCCGCCCGGTGCGCGATTCGCTGCGCGCGGTATCCGGCGCCGACCACCAGCGCGCGCAGCGCCTTCACCGCCCGGGGATCCTTGACGCTCAAGAGGCTCATGGCCACCGCGGTGCCCAGGTTGAGACGCTTCGCACCGTGGCGGCGCAGGAGGTTTCGCATCGCCACCGAGACCTCGCCGAAGTCGATGTCCACCGGGCAGGGCGTCTCGCAGCGGTGGCAGACGGTGCAGTGGTCGGCGACGTCGCCGAACTCGTCGAAGTG
>JADLDQ010000196.1 GCA_020846575.1 Burkholderiales bacterium | reverse complement strand
GGATCCTCCAGCACATTCTCGCATAATACCTTCCACTCGCGCTCATTCTTCAAACCAAGCATCAACTCGTGACCGTATCCCGCGCGGAAACGGCAGTACGGGACGATCGTCGCGTGGTCGGGACCGGTGCTGGCCGACTTCGGCCTGAGAAAAGGCCTGGAACACCTGGCCGAGGTGCGCGAGCGGTTCCTCGCCATCACCGAGCGCTTCGCCGGTTTCCAGGCACGCTGCCTGAACGCCCGGGTCGTCTTCCCGCTGCTGCAGCGCCTGGCCCTACCCATTACCGTGGGAAGCGCCAAATACCCCGGCATCAAGATCCACGACACACACATCATCGGCCTCATGCGGGTCCCGCTGCATGCCGGCACGACCGTCGCGGGCTGGCGCACCGCGCAGATCCACGACGCAATCCTGATGAGCTTCGGCCTGTCGGCCAAACGCTACGGGCTTGCCCAACTGCGCTATGACCTGCGCAAGCTTCGCGCGCACGCTCTGATCCAGCGCGACGGAACCCGCTACGCATACCGCCTCACCGACAAGGGCGTGAAAGTCGCCACCCTCTTCGTGCTGTTTCACCAGCGCCTGTGCGGGCCACTGGCCAACAACTTGTTTCATCACCGCCCGAACCCCGAGTTCCAGCCAGATTCCAGGCTCGAAGCCGCCCTTCACAAAGCAGACAACTCCATTCGCAACGTCATCCGCCTACTCGAAGCGGCGTAAGATCGTTGAACACGTTCTCTTCAACAACAGAAGCGTAAGAATCTGGCAGCGCCGACCGGCGGGATTTCGAGGCATACCGGATGCGCTCGGGGCGGCGTTTCAGACTGCTGCTCGCGTGATCCGTACCCATGGGTGGATCCTCCCCCTGTTTCATACCTACACCGCCTCCTGCTGCACCGCCGCCCGGTGGGGCAGGGCGAGCAGCCGCTGCGCATTCCCGCGGCAGATCTTCTCCCGGTCCTCGTCGCTCAACGGCGCAGCCTCGATGAAGCGCACGGCGTCCTCGATCGATTCGTAGGGATAGTCCACCGCGAAGAAGACGTGGTCCGCGCCCAGGATCTCCCGCGTGCACTTGAGCTGCGCATCGCCGAACATGCCGCTGGTGGTCACGATGAAGTTCGCGCGCACGTAGTCGGCGATCTTCTTTCTGATCCTCGCCCCCGGCGCGCGCCAGAAGTGGTTGTCGATACGCGCCATCCAGAAGGGCAGCCCCTCGCCCAGGTGCCCGAGCAGGATCTTCAGGCGCGGGAAATCGTCGAACAGGCCGCTCGCGATGAGACGCAGCGCGTGCGTGCCGGCGTCGAAGGCGAAGCCCCAGGCCGCCTGGGTGAGCCCGGGGTAGTCGCAGAGCGCGGTGAGCACCGCGGGCGGCGGGTCCTTGGGATGCAGCATCAGCGGCACCCCGAGCGACTGCGCGGCCTCGAACAGGCAGCGGTATTTCGGGTGATCGAGGTACTCGCCCGCCAGGTGCGAGTTGAGCTTGCCGCCCTTGAAGCCGAGCTCTCTCACGCAGCGCTCCAGTTCGTCGGCGGCGCGCTTGGGGTCGGCGTAGGCGAGCGTCGCCAGGCCCATGAATCGATCCGGGTGCGCACGCATGGCGAGCGCCAGCTCGTCGTTGATGGTGCGGGCGAGCGCGGTGCCGTCGCCGACCTCGAACTCCTCCACGCCCGGGCCGGCGAGCGAGAGCAACTGCAGCTCGATGCCGCCCCTGTCCATGGCGGCGAGGCGGCCCGCTCCCAGGTCCTGCAGGCGCTCGAGCAGCGCCTGGGGCATCACCTGGATGCTGCCGGGCATGAGCTGGAGCTGCTCCAGCGCACGCCCGTCCGGGCCCTTGACGGTCTCCAGCCGCGGGTAGCCCTTGTGCGAGCGCAGGTACTCGAGGTGGCTGCGGGTGAAGAAGTGTTCTTCCAGGGCGATCTTTTTCATAGGGGGCTCGATGTCTGGTGGGCTGGGCAAAGGTGTCGGAGTTCCAGTCTTCTTGGGCGGCGTTCCGGGTGGTGCATGCCGGGCTGCTCCTCTTTCGTGGAGGTTCGCAGGTGAACCTCCACGAAAGAGGACCTCCGATGTCCGATGCGCAGAGCGGGCCCTGCCGCGCTGGCCCCGCCGGTGTTGCGATCACGCTGGTTCGAGCCGTATCTCCCCGAGCCAGCAGCTCGCCTTGAGATTGAATTCCACGATGCGCAGGTGATAGCCGTGCGCCTCGATGTCGATGCGCCAGCCTTCGCTCGCCGGCGGCAGGTGGTCGAAGCGGAAATCCCCGAAGGCGTCGCTGCGCGCGCTGGCGACGGGCTCGCCGGCGCGCGCCAGTCGCACCTGGGCGCCCGCCACGCAGGCGTCGAGGCCCGCTTCGAGGCCCACCAGCGTCCCCGCGGCGAAGGCGTGGGTGAAGCGCGTGAGGTTGCGGTACCAGACCCGCGTGCCGCGCGCCTCGCCTCCGGCGGTGCGGACCAGCCCTTGCTCTGCGGCGAGGCGCTGCATCGCCTCGTCCTCGAGCTTCAGGGAGCGCAGCGCCCCGGTCGGGCAGGCCTGCACCGGCCGCGGCTCCTTCCAGCCCGCGTCGAGCAGGTGGGCGTCGAAGTTCCAGTGCTGGGTGATGGCGCGCGCCTCGTCCCAGTGCGCGGCGCCGAAGGGGCAGGCATCGGCGATCGGCTTCTGCCCGCGCGAGAGCACCGGGTCGATCACCACGATTCCATCGTCACGCTTCTTCACCGCGCCGCCGCTCGCGGCTTCGCGGCAGGGCGCCTGGTCGCAGTGCTGGCAGCAGCGCGCGCGGTGGGCGACGTCCACCGCGGGGAACTCGCCGCGTTCGCGCCGCTCGATGTCGAACCACTTGGGGCCATGGCGCGGCATCTCTGCGGCGTAGCCGGGGAATTCGTTGCCCTGGTACTCGTCCTGCACCGCGAGCACACAGTTCTGGCAGCCGGTACACAGCGCCACGTCGAAGACGAGGTTCCACTTCTGCATGGCTTACACCCGCCCCGCCTGGCCTGCGGGCGACGCCTCGGGCAGGTCCGGCTGCGAGCAGGCCGGCACCGGTCCCGTCCACGCCGCCACCTGCACCAGGCAGTTGCTGTTGCCCATGGCGTGGCCGCGGGCGAACTGCGGCTGCGCGGGCGTGATCAGGTTGATCGCCCCGCCGAGGTCGAGCGAGCTGCCGGGCTCGCCCGCCGGGTCGAAGCGCGCCGAGGACTCCCAGGCGTGCACCACGCCCGGCCGCGCGCAGTGCGACAGGCGCGCCACGCACAGCACTTCGCCCAGTTCGGTGAACACGCGCGCGAGGCTGCGGTCCCGGATGCCGCGCGCCGCGGCATCGACGGGGTTGATGCGCAGCACCCAGAACCAGCGCTCGCCCACGCGGATGCGGTGCTCCTCGATGTCGTTCACCGTGCTGTCCTTGCCGTCGCAGTGGGTGTGGAAGCTGTACTTGGGGTGCGGGGTCATCAACTGCAGCGGGTAGCGCGCGGCGCGCTCGCTCGCGACGCTCTCGCGCGAGCGCACGTACTTGAGGATGGGCGGGCGCTCCTCGTCCTGCGGCGCGTAGCGCTTCAGGGTGGTGCAGTCGAACTCGAACTTTCCCGAGGGCGTCTGCATGCCGCTCAGGTATTCCTGCTTGTACTCCGAGGGCAGCGGGTGGGGTTCCGGCAGGTCCTTCTTCCTGCCCTCGTAGAACCAGCGGTAGGCGACCGGCGCGCGCAGCCGCTCGGGAGGGGCCGGCACCACGTAATAGCCCTTCTTCAGAAACTCCTTCCAGGAAATCCGCTGCGGCAGATCGGATGCCTCGAACATGCGCTGCACCCAGTCCAGTTCGCTCATGCCCTCGGAGTAGTAGGGCCCGAGGCCCAGCTTCTGCGCCAGCAGCCGGAAGATCTCCCAGTCGGACCTGGATTCGCCCAGCGGCTCGATCGCGCGGTGCTGCATCACCGCGACGCGGTGGTTCACCTGCAGCTGGGCGTGGTGGGCGAAGCCGGAGATGTTGCTCCACTCGCTGATGTCCCAGCGCTCGAAGTTGGTGCAGGCGGGCAGGATCACGTCGGCGAACTTCGCCTCGCCCTCGAACCAGATCGACTGGTTCACCACGCACTCGAGCTCGGCGCACTGGTACATCTGCACGTAGCGCCTGGAGTCCGGCATGGTGCCGAGGTTGGAGCCGCCGTAGCGGTAGAACAGCTTCACCCGCGAGTGCCCGGGCGTCGGGTAGCGGATCGGCACGAACTGGCCCTCGATCGAGCGCGAATCGCGCGGCCAGCCCTGGGTCTGCCCTTCCAGGATCGCCTCCGGCAGTGTCACCCGGGGAATCACCTGCACCGGCGTGTTGACGCTGGGAAACTGCGACATGCGCTGGTAGAGCGAGATGGAGAGCGCGGTGTTGACGAGGTCGCCCGACATCCCGCCCTCGCCGTAACCGGGGAACCAGAAGCTGGTGTCCACCGGTGTGCCCCACTGCAGGTTGCCGAAGTTCACGCCCGGCCGCCCCAGCCCCTGCATCGCCGCCAGGCACACCATGGCGCGCGCCCACTGGTGCCCGGTGGGGCCGCGGCAGGCGCCGCCCCAGCCGATGCCCATGCCGCCGGCGCCGAGATAGGTGCGCTTGGTGCCCCACAGCCGCGCCAGCGCCCGCACCTCGCGCGCGGGCACGCCGGTCTCGGCCTGCTGCCATTCGGGCGTCTTCGGAACGCCGTCCTCCTCCCCGGTGATGTAGCGCTTCCAGGCATCGAATCCGACGCTGCGTTGCGCGATGAAATCCCTGTCGTACAGGCCTTCGGCGATCCACACCTGCGCGATCGCCAGCGCCAGCGCCGCGTCGGTACCGGGCCGAGGCGCGATCCACTTGCCCTGCATGAAGGCGGCGGTGTGGTTGTAGTAGGGCTCGATGTGCACCGTGGGGATGCCGAGGTCCTTGAGCCACTGGCGGCGGATCGAGCCCTCGTGGCCGGCGTAGATACCGCTGGTGGACTCCGGATCGCTCGACCAGAACACCACCAGTTCGGCTTCCTTCAGCATGTCCTCGACCGTGCCGTAGGGCTCGGCCAGACCCAGCCGCATGGTATTGCCCCAGTGGTGCTGGGCGCCCCAGTACCAGCCCTCCCAGCTGTCCGGGTTGTGGTTCACGCGCGTGGTGCCCACCGCGTTGAAGAAGCGGAACAGGCCCGAAGTCCAGTAGCCGATGTTGCCCCAGGTGTGGTGCGAGGGATGGTTGAACAGCACCGATCCCTGCCCGTGCTCGGTCCTGACGCGGCGGATCTCGCCCGCGACCAACTGAAGCGCCTCCTCCCAGGAGATGCGCACGTAACCGGACTTGCCGCGGTTCTCGGGATGGCGCTCGCCCGCCGGGTCGAAGTCGATGCGGCGCATGGGGTAGAGCATGCGCTCGGGCGAGTACACGAGCGATTTCCACGCCAGGCCGTGCGGCCCGATAGTCGCCTTGCGTGGCGGCGTAAAGCGCCGCCCGCGCGCCTCGATGGTCCAGGGCGGCGCATCGCCGTCTTCGAAATCGATCGGCGTGATGCGCAGGATCCTGCCGCCCTTCACGTAAACGAAACACGGCCCGCCGTTGGTCATGCTGGTGTAGCGGGTGACGCCCTCGCCCGCGGCAGTGCCGTAGCGCCAGAAAGCACGCCGCGCGGCGATCATCGCCTGGGTGAAGCGGTAGACGAGGTCGTCGTCCCCCTGGGCCCGGAGCTGGAAATTCTTGGCCGCCTCGACCTGGCGCCCCCAGTCGATCGCAGGCGTGAGGAGGCGATGCGCGATCTCGGCCGTTTCGTAGGAGATTACGACCTCGGGTGCCGGGTGAAGGCCGGCCCTGGAGCGCAGCCTGCCGCCTTTCAGTTCGAACCAGCGGCCGGCATCCGCGTCGCGCAGCCGGATCTGCGCCACGAGGTCGCGCTCGGCGAGTTGCGCGCGGTACGCCGGGTCGCGCCAGGCGGCAAAACGCATCAGACCGGCAAGACCGGTGAGAATGACGGAAAAGCGCGCGGACATCTCGAACTTCCTCGCATATCATCCCGGCGAGCGGCTCGCGCTATAATCCGTGACGGTGCCCGCTGAGCCTTGACGTACATCAATCCGCGGACCCCGCCCGCGCCGTCGGCGTTTGCGCAGGCGTCTAGGGTGTTCCCCGAAGCGATTTTCTCCTGATTGGTTGGAGGAGTAATCCATGAGTCAGACACAGGTATTTCACACGACGGCCTGGTCCGCCGGTCCGGGCTGTCACGGCGGCTGCGGGCAGAAGGTCTACGTCGAAGACGGAAAAATGGTTCGCATCGAGGGCGACGAGGCGCATCCATGGAGCCAGGGCCGCTCCTGCCCGAAGGTGCTGGCGCTCACTCAGTACATGTATCACCCCGATCGCATCACGCGCCCGTTGAAGCGCGTGGGCGCGCGCGGCGAGGGGCGCTTCGAACCGATTTCCTGGGACGAGGCGCTGGACACCTGCGAGGCGCGAATGAAGGATCTCAGGACGAAGTACGGCGCCGAGTCGGTGGTCTTCGCCCAGGGCACCGGCCGGGACATCGGCGGGCCGATCACACTCCTGTGCTACAGCTTCGGCAGCCCGAACTGGGTACAGTTGGGCCTGTCCGGCCACTCCTGCTACACGCCGCGACTGGGCGCGATGAAGGGCATCTTCGGCGACTTCGCGGTGGCGGACTGCTCGCAGTTCCTGGAAAAGCGCTACGCCGACCCGCAGTGGGTGCCGCCCGAGATCATCATCACCTGGGGCCAGGACTCCACCACCGGCTGCCCGGACGGTTTCTTCGGGCACTGGGTGGTGGACTGCATGCGCCTGGGCACGAAGATCATCGCGGTCGATCCCCGCAGTACCTGGCTCACCAGCCGTGCGCTGCACCACCTGCAGCTGCGCCCCGGTACCGACGGGGCGCTGGCGCTGGCGATGATCAACGTGATCATCTCCGAGGGACTGTACGACCGCGAATTCGTGGAGAAGTGGGTGCACGGCTTCGACCAGCTCGCGGCGCGCGCCCGCGAGTATCCGCTCGACAAGGCGGCCGCCATCACCGACCTGCCGGCGGCGGACATCGCCGCGGCGGCGCGCGCCTTCGCCCGCGCGAAGCAGGCCGCGATCCAGTGGGGCGTGCCGGTGGACATGTGCGCCGACGGCACCTCGGTGGCGCAGGCGATCTCCTGCCTCACCGCCATCACCGGCAATATCGACAAGCCGGGCGGCGAGGTGATCGCGCGGCCCTCGCACGGCGTGACTGCCTACCCGTTCTCCACCGAGGAGCTGATCAAGCTCTACGGCGAGGACCTGATCAAGCGCATGAACGAAAAACGCGTGGGCGCCGACAAGTACCCCAGGGTGAAGAACTTCCGCGGCTGGGCGCAGCCGGACATGGTCATCGACCAGATCCATTCCGGCAAGCCCTACCCGATCAAGGGTGCGTGGATACAGACGGCCAACATCATCGGCGGCCAGGCGGCGCGAGCGGGCTTTCACCTCGAGGCGATGCAGAAGCTGGAGTTCGTCGTCGCGGTGGACCTGTTCCACAACCCGACCACCATGGCGCTCGCCGATATCGTGCTGCCGGCCGCGACCTTTCCCGAGAAGAACAGCATCCGCTCGTGGTGGGCGCCGCTTCTCACCATCAAGAAGCACGTGCAGGTCGGCGAGTGCCGGTCCGACTGGGAGATCAACTTCGCGATGGCCAAGCGTTTCAACCCCGAGGGGCTGGCGCGCTGGAACAGCGTCGAGGACATGTTCGACGAGCGGCTCGCGCCCTCGGGGTTCACCTTCCGGCAGCTCTACGAACAGGGCGGCTGGAAGATGCCCGAAGACGGGCCGTCGAAGCCCTATCGGCGCCACGAGCGCGGCCTGCTGCGCATGGACGGCAAGCCGGGTTTCAACACCCCGACCGGCAAGGTCGAGGTGTACTCGGAGACGTTCAAGAGCTGGGGCCTGGACCCGCTGCCGCAATACACCGAACCGCCGCAGAGCGCGACGGCGACCCCGGATCTGTACCGGAAGTACCCGCTCATCATGATCACCGGGGCGCGCTCGCAGCTGTTCTTCCACGCCGAGCACCGCATGATTCCCTGGTTGCGCGAGAAGATGCCCGACCCGTATGTCGAGGTGCACCCGGACACCGCGGCGCGCTACGGCGTGTACGATGGGGAGTGGGTGTACCTCGAGAACGACATGGGTCGCGTCAAGCGTAAGGTGAAGGTGAGCCGGCGCGTGAAGGCTGGACACGTGCACACCATGCACGGCTGGTGGATGCCCGAGCGCGAAGGAAAGGCCCCGGACCTGTTCGGGGTCTGGGACTACCAGATCAACAAGATCATCCCCGGACCGCAGAGCAGCACCAGCGGTTTCGGCGGCGGGCAGTACAAGACGACGTTGTGCACTTTGACGAAAATCGAACACTGAGGAACAGCCATGGCCCGCTACGCAATCCTGATCGACCACGACTACTGCACCGGCTGCCACACCTGCGAGGTGGCCTGCCAGCAGGAACACAGCTACCCGGTGGGCACCAACGGTGTGACGGTGCGCGAGTACGAGTACGAGGCGAACGGACGCGTCAAGATCGACTACCTGCCTTTCTTCACCGAGCACTGCGACTTCTGCACCGCGCGGCTCGCGCGCCAGGAACAGCCGGCCTGCGTGAAGCACTGCCAGGCGCGCTGCATGGAGTTCGGCCTCAGCAACGATCTCGGCGAGACCATGAAGGAACGTCCGCGCGCGGCGCTGTTCACCCACGTGCCGCATCGCTGAGTTGCGCCGGCCGCGAGCGAAGGCCGAGTACGGCATTCCGGCGCCGGTTCGGCGGAGGTTGGCTCGGCTCGCCGCTGTCCTGCGCCTCGCCTGCCCTGTCGCACAGGGCAGCCGCGAGAGGTCGCTGCGGATCTCACCGCTGGTTTCGCACCCGGGCCGCGCCCGGACGTCGTTGCCCGTGGGGTCGCGCAGGTGCTGGCGTCGCTGCTCGCCCAACCGGTGAGCGCTGGGAAGCGCAAGGGGCGCCGTCTTCGCCGCCGCCGCAGCGCGCTCGGGGGGGCACCGAAACCGAGTGCGGGCTGCGGGCAAGAGATCGTGGAAGAGCGAAAACTTCAGCGGCAGTGACGAGTTCGCACGCCGGCGCGCGAGTCGAGTCGGATCCGCTTGACCTGGATCAATCCGGTGCAAGAAACACCTTTGCGCGCAGCATCGCGCCGGCGTATCGTCGCGTCCGCGAATGCCGCGTGCGCAAAGCGCCCCGGTACGGGCGGACACGCAATCCATAGATTCCATATCCACACGGAGGGAACCATATGAAAGTGCCAGGAATCGTACGAACGGCCGTGGCGGCGGCGTGCCTTTCGCTCGCCGGCGCGACGGCGAATGCCCAGGTCATCAAGCTCACGCTGGCCGACCAGAACGCCGCCACCAGCTGGGGACCGGTGCACGCGCTCCAGCCCTGGGTGAAGAAGGTCGAGGAAGCGACCAAGGGCCGGGTAAAGATCGACATCTACCCGTCGCAGACGCTCACCAAGGGCCCGGACATCTGGAACGCGGTGAAGAGCGGCGTGGCCGACATCGGCTGGGCGTTTCACGGCTACTGGCCCGACATGACGCCGCTCGCGGACGTGATCACGCTGCCGTTCCTGCCGGTCGGCTCCGCGGAGAAGGGGAGCGAGGTCCTGCAAAAACTCTACGAGCGCACACCGGCGATCCAGCGCGAGTACCGCGACGTGCAACCGCTGATGCTCTATACCAGCAGCCCCTACTTCCTCCTGACCACCAAGAAGCAGGTGAAGACGCTGGAGGATCTGAGGGGCATGAAGATCCGCACCACCGGCGGCCCGCCGACCGTGCAGATGAAGGCGCTGGGCGCGGTGCCGACGCTCATCCCGATGCCGGACAACTACCTCGCGCTCGAGAAGGGAACCATCGACGGCATGGGGGCGCCCTGGGAGGCGGTCGAGGGTTTCCGTCTCTACGAGGTGGCGAAGTACTACACCCTGCTGCCGCTCAACGTGGTCTACTTCTCCATCGTGGTGAACAAGCCGAAGTGGGAGAGCCTGCCGAAGGAGGTGCGCGCCCAGATTCTGAGCGTGAGCGGCGTGGAAGGCGCGAAGTTCATGGGGCGCAATTTCTTCGACACCGCCGAGACCGGGGTGATGGCGCGGGTCAAGGTCGGCAACTACCCGATGGACCGCTACACCCTGCCGGCCGCCGAGGTCGCGCGCTGGCGCAAGATCGCCGGCGAACCCCTTTGGGAAGACTGGGTGAAGCGCATGGAGGGTAAGGGCCTGAAGGACGCCCGGCAGATTCTCAAGACCACGCTGCAACTGCTCAAGTGAGGCGGACCGGGCGCTGCGGCGCCCGGCACACTGCTTCGAGCGCTGGCCCGTTGCGAACATGATGCAGGAAAGCTCCCTGCCGCTCGAAAGAACCGAGCGGTGGTTCTTGCGCATCGAGTCGGCGCTGATGTTCGTCTCGCTGGCGGCCACCTTCGTGATGATGGTGCTCACCACGGTGGACGCGGTCAGCCGCTACGCGCT
This sequence comes from Burkholderiales bacterium, assembly GCA_020846575.1. Lineage (GTDB taxonomy): Bacteria > Pseudomonadota > Gammaproteobacteria > Burkholderiales > SG8-39 > JADLDQ01. Next base: position 2,484 of record JADLDQ010000196.1, on the reverse strand, counting down.
CAACGCACCGATCACCGGCGCCTACGAGGTGACCGAGAAGTACCTGATGATCGCGATGGTATTTCTCGGGCTGTCCTGCGCTTACCGCGGAGGGGCGCTCATCCGCGTGACCTTCGCGGTGAACCGGCTGCCGGACGGGATCCGGGTCTGGGTCGATCACCTGGTGCAGGTTCTCACGCTTGCCTTCTTCGCGCTGCTCGCGGTGGCGACGGTCGGGCAGGGGCTGCGTGTCCTGGAAAACGGCACCGCCCTCAGCACTCTGGAGGTGCCCCTGTGGCCCGCCAATTTCCTCGTTCCCCTGGGGCTCGCGTTCCTGTGCGCGATCCTCGCCATCGACCTCGCCCGGGTTCGCAGCGGCGGCTCCAGGCTGTTCCAGGAGGGTGAGCCGGAGAGCTGACTCCCGGCCGGGCCCGACTACGAGAGATCCTCTTCATGGATGCCATCCTGCCCGCCGTCGTCATGGTGCTCGCCCTGCTGCTGGGCGTGCCCATCGCCATCGCGCTGGCGGGTTCGGGGCTGCTGGGCGTGTGGATGGTCACCGGCGACCTGAGTCGGGTGATGGGCATGATGAGCCTGGCGCCCTTCAGCAGCGTCGGGGACTATGCGCTCACCACGATTCCCATGTTCGTGCTGATGGCCTACCTGTCCGCTTCCAGCGGACTGGCGCGCGACCTGTACACGGCGGCGAGTAACTGGCTGTCGCACATCCGAGGGGGGCTGGGCATGGCGACGGTGTTCGCCTGCGGCATCTTCGGCGCCATGTCCGGCGCGAGCGTCGCGGCGGCCTCGGTGATGTCCAAGATCGCCATGCCGGAGATGCGCCGCCACGGCTACTCGGACCAGCTTGCCGCCGGAGCGATCGGCGTCGGGTCCACGCTCGACATCCTCATCCCGCCCAGCGTGGCGATGGTGATCTACGGAATCGCGACCCAGACCTCGATCGGAAAGCTGCTGATTGCAGGTATCGTCCCGGGACTTCTCGTCGGCGCGTTTCTGGTCGTGGCCATCTATGCGTGGGTGCGGATCGCCCCGTCCCACGCGCCGCAGACGGCCCGCGCCAGCATGCAGGAGCGCTGGTCGAGCACGCGGCGCATCTGGCCCAGCCTGCTGCTCATCCTGATCGTGGTCGTGCTGCTCTACAGCGGCATCGCGACTCCCACCGAAACGGGCGCGGTCGGCGCCTTCATGGCGGCCGTCATCGGCGTCGCGTTCGGGCGCCTGTCCTGGTCCGGTATCGTGGAGGCGATGCGCCAGACGATCCGCATCTCGGCGATGATCTTCCTCATCCTGATCGGGGCGACGCTGTTCGGCTACTACATGGCGCTCTCGCGCATCCCGACCCAGGTGGTGGCGGCGGTGACCGACATGCAGCTCAACCGCTGGGTGGTGATCATCGCGATCGTCGTCGCGTACTTCGTGATCAGCATGTTCATGGACGAAATCCCGCTGCTGCTGTTGACGCTGCAGCTCACCTTTCCGCTGGTGACCGCGCTCGGGTTCGACCCGATCTGGTTCGGCGTTCTGTCGATGCTGATGATCTCGATGGGTCTGGTATTCCCGCCGGTCGGACTGGTGGCATTCGTGGTGAGCGCCACCAGCGGGGTGGATCTGGTGAAGGTCTACACGGGTACCAGCATCCTGATGTCGGCGATCATCGTGACCACGATAGCGGTGATGATCTTCCCGGAAATCGCACTCTGGCTGCCCGGGACCATGCGCTAGAGTCGCGCGTGCCGCGGCGCGACGCTCACGGGGCGGCATGAAGCGCACGGCACGGGCGGCTGTCGGGCTGGCGGCCGCTCTCCTGGCGGCGCCCCTTGCGGCGCAGGACTACCCGGCGAAGCCGGTACGGGTCATCGTACCCAATGCCCCCGGCGGGCTCGCGGATATCGCCGCGCGCCTCGTGGCAGGGAAGCTCTCGGAGAACCTCGGCCGCCAGTTCCTCGTCGACAACCGCGTCGGCGCAGGGGGCATCATCGGCACCGCGGCAGCCGCCAGGGCGGTCCCCGACGGCTACACGCTGCTGGTGGTGTTCGACAGCCACGCCACCAACCCGCACCTGTTCAACAAGCTCGAGTACGACACGCTCGCGGACTTCAGCCCGGTATCGCTCCTGGTGAAGGGGCCGATGCTGCTCGTGGTTCAGCCGAAGGTTCCGGCCGGCTCGGTGCAGGAATTCGTGCAGCTCGCGAAGGCGAAGCCAGGCGCGGTCAACTTCCTCACCGTAGGGCCCGGGTCGCCGGCGCGCCTGCTGACGGAACTGTTCAAGTCCACCGCGGGTATCGACGTCACCATGGTATCCTACAAGGGCGCGGGTCCGGCGATGACCGACCTCATCGCGGGCGTGGTCGACGCCATGTTTGCGACCATTCCCACCGTCAGCGCGCAGGTGCGGGCGAAGAAGCTGCGTGCCCTCGCGGTGACGTCCGACAGCCGATTCCAGTTCCTGCCGGAGGTGCCGGCGATGGCGGAGCTGTTTCCCGG
>JADLDQ010000462.1 GCA_020846575.1 Burkholderiales bacterium | reverse complement strand
CCTTGTTCTTGGTGTCCACGCTGATCAGTGGCAGTCCGCGGGCGGCAAAGTCCTTTCGGATCTGAGCGATGCGCAGGAACCGGGCATCGCGTTCTTCAGCCGAGACGCTGCAGACTCGCGAGAGCTGCTTGTGATTCACCCGCAGCGAGAAGTCCATGTCCTTGAGCAGCTTGGCCACGGTGCGGTCGCTCACGGCAATGCCCAGATCGTGTAGCTCTGCAGCGATCTTGGCCGTGGTGCGGCGCGTCCATCGCAAGCCGGTGATCGGATCCCCGGCGCTGTCCTGCTGCATCAAGGCTTCGATTCGGGCGATGACTTGCGGCGTTTTTTTTTCACCGCTTTGCGGCCCGCGCCGCGGGCGCGGACCCGCTCGCGCTGCACGTCTTGAGCGAGTAGCTCACGGCGTCCCCGGGCGACGGTGCCGGGATCCACACCGAGCAGCTCGGCGATGCGCACATCGCCCCCGCGACCGGTCTTGAGCGCTTCCAGGCCGGCGTACAAACGCCGCTGCTTCTCGTCGAGCAGACTGAAAAACAACACGATGGCCGCGCGCAGCTCCTCAGGCAGGAGATGCGCCTCAGGCAAAGCCCCAAGCAGACCAGGCTCGGCCAGTCGCGCGCGTCGTGCCAGGAGTTGCTCACGCCTGCGCTGTGGGCTGGCGGCGCAGTACAGGTAGCGCCCCGCCAGCTCCTTGCGCGACAGGCGCGATGCCTGGACGAGGTTTCGCAGCGCGTCCTTGGTGCCCACATGCAGCACGTTGTCCAGCTCTTCGACGAAGTAGCCCGAGTCAGCTGCTTCCACCAAGCCCGCGGCTGCCTCCAGCAGGGTACCGCGCACCGAGAACCAGACATCCTGATGCGACCACAGTCCCAGCGGGTCGAACTGTGCGACTTCATCCAGGGTGTAGTAGCGCCCGCAATGTGAATAGCTGGCTCGGGCCGACAGTGCCTTGAGCTTGCGAAACGCGGTGCGCCGTGCACCGGTTCCCAGCGCCGCCATCAACTGCGCCAAGGTGGCGATCTTCTGCCTGCGGATCAGCTCGGCGGCGGGCTCGGGGGAGTAACGGGTCGGTCTCATTATGGCATATTAACGCCCTTGAAGGCGTCAAGTTGCCATAAAACGGCCTGGCGGTCAACGCCGCGCGACCTCACAAGCACCAATTTCCCGAGAGAACCTTCGAATGTCACGACAACGGTGGCTTGAGCCGGAAAGGCCCAACTGCGATCAATTGATCGGAGTTATTGTTTCGCGGTTCCTTAATTGCGAGCTTCCAGCGCGGCCACACGCGATTCGAGATTGTCCAGCCGCTCGTTCATCACGGGCACGGAACTGAGCAGCACGCCTACATCGGACTTGAGGCTGGCGATGGTCGCTTCAATGACATTCAACCGGTGCGAATGTTCCGCGAGCGTCCTGCGCGTTTCAGTTCTGAACTCGCGCATCTCCTCGCGAAATTCAATGATCGTCTCCAACGTCAGGTCCATACGCTATCCTCCATCGACAACATTTTACTCTTTGACGCCAGCGCGCTGGTGAACGTCGGGACGAAGCTGTTCAGTTCACCGCCGCCTTCAGCCGCTCGCCCGGGCTGAACTTGCCGCCGGCGTTGCCGGTCTTCGAGGCGTGGAAGCGCGGCACGCGCGCCGCGGGAATCAGCACGGTCGCGCCCGTGCGCGACCACCTGCTCGCACAGGAGCTGCGAGGTGAACGCGCGCAGGCCCATGATGTGGGTCACGGTCTTTGCGTCCCACCCCTCGGAGAGCATGCCGACCGAAATCACCTTCTGGATCTTCTCGCCCGGCTGGCCGGTCTTACCCACGGTGTCTACGGTCCGCCGCAGCAGCTCCGCCTGCTCGGCCTTGGTCAGCTTGCGCGCCACCGGGGTCGCGGCTTCGTCCTCCGCCCCGCCGTCCTCTTCTGGCACATCCACCGCGGCGGCCGGCTCTTCCTGCGCCTCTGCCTCGTCCAGCACCTTCGAGTCGATGTGCAGCACGCGCTCGGGGTCGCACAATTCGTCAATGTGAATGCGCTTCGAGTCGAAGGCAGGCTTCGCGCGCGCCGCCGTCTCGGTGCGGTTGGCGACGGTGATCATCACCGGCGTGGTCGGCAAGCCCGCCGCGTTCCATGCGCTCCACGCCTCGCGCCAGTCATGGCCCAGCGGGTAATACGCGTTCAGCACCTGAGCCGGCTCCTGTTG
>JADLDQ010000195.1 GCA_020846575.1 Burkholderiales bacterium | reverse complement strand
CGACACGGTGGCGGTGAGGCTCACCAGCGCCGCGGCGCTGGGCGTCACCGTGACCGCAACGCTGGCGGTCGGCGCCGGCAGCGCCGGCTTCTCGGTGACGACCGGCCTGCCGGTGCCGACCGGCCTCATCGCCACACCCGTGGGTCCCACGCGGATCGACCTCACCTGGTCCGCGGTCGCCGGCGCCGCCGGCTCCCGGCTGTACCGCGGCGGCGTGCTGGTGGCGACGCTGGGCGCCGTGACGGCCCGCTCGGATACCGGGCTCGACCCGGCGACCCCTTACAGCTACACGCTCGCCGCCTGCGACGCCGGCAGCAACTGTTCGGCGCAGAGCGCGCCTGCGGCGGCCACCACGCTCGCCGCGAGCTATCTGCTGAGCGTCGCGGTGAACGGGCCCGGCAGCATCGCGAGCAACCCCGCCGGCATCGACTGCGGGGCGAGCTGCTCGCACAGTTTCACCACGCTTTCGATCGTCACCCTGACCGCGCTTGCGGGCACCGGCAAGAGCTTCACCGGCTGGTCGGGCGCTTGCGTGGGCGTCGGACCGTGCCAGGTAACGATCAGCGCCGCGCGCTCGGTCACCGCGAACTTCACCGACGGGCTGGTGGTGCCGCTGCCCGCGGGCTTCGGCCTCACGGGCAACGCGCTGGATGCGCCGCTGGACGTGATCTCGCTGTTCGGCAGCCAGGAGGCGGCGACCGCCTACACCGGCGTCGTGGACGCGGTGTGGTCCTGGAATGCATCGACCGGCAAGTGGCGCTTCCATACCCCGCAGCTCACGCTCGCGCAGAGCGCCGCCTACGCCGCGGCCAACGGCTACGAGGCGCTCGCCAGCGTGCCGGCCGGCGAAGGCTACTGGGTGAACGCCTACGCCCCGGTCAATCTCCCGGCCCAGCAGGGTGCGCCCTTCGACTACGATGCCGCGGCCTTCGCGGCGCGGCCGCCGCAGGTGTTCAACCTGCTGTCGATCGGGGTGCAGAAGCCCGTGTCCCAGTTCATCGCCGCGGTGGGCGGCTTCAACGCGCTGTGGGCCTGGGACGCCTGGCGCGCGCGCTGGTACTTCCATTCCCCGGCGCTGGAGCAGGAGGGCGCCCCGTTCTCCAGCTGCGAGTATGCGGCGAACCTGCACTACCTCGACTTCAACGGCTGCTCGGCGGCGAACAACGCCGCCGGGGTACCGGTGGCGCCGGCCCCGCCGCTGGAGCTCACGCCCGGGATGGGGTTCTGGGTGGAGAAGAACTGAGCGCGGCGCGACTTCGCCTATGCGGTCCCAGGCCGCGGCACGGGCGGCGCGAAGCGAGGGCCGGTTGCGGCTTCGCATTGGATTACCCTGCCGCTTCGCGCCAGGGGTTCGCGCTCGGGACGGCCCTTCGCGCTCATCGCCCCGCCCCCTTCCCGAGCGGGCCGAGATACTTGAGATGCGCCCCGCAGCCTGCGCGGCAGTCGGACGCGCCGAATCCCGGCGCGAGCATCCGCCCGGGCGTGGCGGCATTGAGCGCGCATTCCGCGCGGCGCGAACGGGTCACGCCCACGACCCGAACGCCCGGCGCCGCCAGCAGGTAGTCGATGTGCCAGCGCAGGGTCTTGTCCTGGCGCAGGTGCCGCGCGATGCGCGCCTCGAGCCGGCGTTTCGCCGAGCCGGTGTAGGCGTAGCGGCCGGCAGGAAAACCGAACTCACCCAGCCTTCCGATCACGCACTGGAGCGCGACCGGAACTTCGATCGCCAGCTGGTAGGTTCGCGCCGGCGCCCGCCAGGTTGCCATCTCTTCGATTCCGACTCTCACCAGGCTGCTCGCGGCCCAGCGCGGTTACAGCCAAGGTCATCCAAGGTGCTCGACCCGGCGGTGAAACTCCAGAACACGGCAGAGGGAACTCCGCACCGCACACCCTAGCCGCGCCGGTGTATCTCGATGGTCGAGTGCGCGATCTCCCCGTTTCGCGAGAGCAGCTTGCGCACCCTGGCGGGCGTGAGATCCGCGTCGCTGGTGAGCAGGCCCAGCACGCAGGCGTAGGAACGCCGGCCCACCCGCCAGACGTGCAGGTCGGTGATCCGGGTCTGGCCGGGCGCGAGGTCGGTATCGACCATCGCGAGAATCTCATCCACCAGCGGGTGGTCCATCTCGCGGTCGAGCAGCACCTTGGCGCTCGCCGCGAGCAGGCCCCTGGCCCAGATGGCCACCAGCAGCGCACCGAGGATGCCGGTGGCGGGGTCGAGCCAGCCCCAGCCGTAGAGCCAGCCTCCGGCCAGCGCGGCCAGCGCGAGCACCGAGGTGAGCGCGTCGGCCAGGACGTGGACGTAGGCGGACTTGAGATTGAGGTCGTGGTGGCGGGCGTCCTTGCCATGCTCGTGAGGCCGCCCGTGCGCCTCGCCCGCGTGCGCCGGGTGTGCATGCCCGTGCCCTGCACCGCCACCGTGCTGGTGCGCCCCGGCGCGGCCGAGGATGACGGCGCACACGATGTTCACCGCCAGGCCGAGCGCCGCCACCAGCATCGCCTCCGGGTAGTGGATCGGCTGCGCTGCGATGAGCCGCTCCACCGAGCCGGCGACCATGAGCACCGCGACCACCAGCAGCAGCAACGCGCTCGCGAAACCTCCCAGCACCTCGATCTTCCAGGTGCCGAAGGCGAAGCTGCGGTCGCGCGCGTAGCGCCGCGCGGCGGCGTAGGCAAACGCCGAGAGCCCGATCGCCAGCGCGTGCGAGCTCATGTGCCAGCCGTCGGCGAGCAGCGCCATCGAGTTGAACCACCAGCCCGCCGCGATCTCCACCACCATGGTGGCGGCGGTGATCCACGTCACCGCGCGCGTGCCGCGCTCGGCGGCGCCGCTCGCCTCGTGGAAGGCGTGTTCCTGGAAGCCGGGGCAGAGGTTCTCGGTGCGCATGGAGCGGTTCGGACTGAAGCACCATATTACCCGCTGGTGCTATCGGGGCCGCCCCAGCGGCCGGCGCAGGCGCTCCGGCCTCAGCGCGAGCGGGCGAGCCTGCGCCTGGCGCCCGGGCGCACGCAGGACCCGGACTGCGCACAGGCGCCCGGCGTCTGCGGCCACCAGGGGTCGCGCGAGCCGTCACCGAAGTGCGCGCGCAGCGCCTCCAGGAACACCGCGACCTTGGGCGAGAGCAAGCGCCGGTGGGGATAGACCGCGAACAGGCGGTACTCCGGCAGCGACCAGTCGAGCAGCACCGGCTCGATGCGCCCGGCAACGAGGTCCTCGCGCACCAGGAAGCTGGGCGCGAGGGCCAGCCCGACGCCGGCGCGCAGCGCGTTCTGGACCGCATCGCCGCTGTTGCTGGTCATCGCCGCGTTCAGCTTGACGCGTACCTCCCGCCCGTCGCGCGCGAACACCAGATCGTCGCGGGGTCGCGGCTCGACGAACACGATGCCGCGGTGCGAGGGCAGATCTTCGGGTTGACTCGGCCGGCCGTGCCGGGCGAAGTAGGACGGCGCACCGAACATCGCCAGGCGGGTGCGCGCGATGGGCCTTGCCACGTAGCGCCCGTCGAGCGAGCCCGCGGCGCGTACCGCCACGTCCACGCCCTCCTCGACCAGGTCCACCACCCGGTTGGAAAGCCGCAGGTCCACGAGCACGTGCGGCTGCGCGTTCATCAGGTCCACCAGCACCGGCATCAGGCAGCCGCAGAAGTCGACCGGCGCCGTCACCCGCAGCAGGCCTCTGGGCTCCCCGGCGAGTTCTCCCACCGACGCGTCGGCGTCCTCCAGCGCCTGCAGGCACTCCACGCAGCGATCGAGGTAGACGCGGCCGGCCTCGGTGAGCCCGACGTGGCGGGTGGTGCGATCGAACAGGCGCGTGCCGAGCCGCGCTTCGAGCGCGGTGACGTGCTTGCTCACCGCCGCGGTGGACATGCGCAGCTCGCGCGCCGCCGCCGCGAAGCCCGCGTGGTGCGCCACCTGCACGAACACCTTCATGCCCTGGAGCCGGTCCACGGCGGCATGGTGCCACTGTTTCGGATCGTGAAACAGTCCATTTCAGCCGTCGCGGATTCTCCCCGGCCGGCCGGGGAGCTAGGCTGCCTGCGTCCGGAATTGCCTGGACGCGCGAAACCACGAGGAGGTGGAAGATGAACCAGAGCTACGATGCGATCGTCGTCGGCGCGCGCTGCGCCGGCTCCCCGACGGCGATGCTGCTCGCGCGCGCGGGCTGGCGGGTGCTGGTGGTGGACAAGGCGACCTTCCCGAGCGACACCATCTCCACCCACGTGGTGCACCCGCTCGCCGCGGCGGCGCTTTCGCGGTGGGGGCTGCTGGAACGGCTTCGCGCCAGCGGCTGCCCCCCGATCCACACCTACGCCTTCGATTTCGGCCCCTTCACCATCGAGGGTTCGCCGGGAACGAAGGACGCGCCCTTCGCCTGGTGCCCGCGGCGCATCGTGCTCGACAAGCTGCTGGTGGATGCGGCGGCGCAGGCCGGAGCGCAGATCCGCGAGGGCTTCACCGTCGAGCAGGTGCTGGTGGAGGACGGGCGGGTGACCGGGATTCGCGGCCACGGGCGGGGCGGTGAATCCGTCAGCGAGCGCGCGCGCGTCGTGATCGGCGCCGACGGCCGCAACTCGCTCCTCGCGCAGGCGGTGCACGCGCAACAGTACAAGGAGAAGCCGCCGCTGCTCGCCGGCTACTACACCTACTGGAGCGGCCTGCCGATGAACGGGCGCTTCGAGACCTACATCCGCGAGCACCGCGGCTTCGCCGCGGCCCCCACCCACGACGGGCTGACGCAGGTCATCGCCGGGTGGCCGCACGCGCAATTCCACGAGAACAAGAAGGACATCGAAGGCCATTACCTCAAGACGATCGACCTCGTGCCGGGGTTCGCCGAGCGCCTGCGCGGCGCAAGGCGCGAGGCCCGTTTCGCCGGCGCCACCATCCCCAATTTCTTCCGCAAACCCTTCGGCCCCGGCTGGGCGCTGGTGGGCGACGCCGGCTACAACAAGGACCCGATCACCGCCCAAGGCATCGCCGACGCCTTCCGCGACGCCGAGCGCTGCGCGGCCGCGCTCGAGGCCGTCCTCGACGGTTCACGCACCTGCGAGGACGCGATGGGCGCGTACCAGCGCGAGCGCGACGAGCACGCGCTGCCGATGTACGAGCTGACCTGCCAGCTGGCGACCCTGGAGCCGCCCCCGCCCGAAATGCGGCAGTTGTTCAAGGCGATCCACGGCAACCGCGGGGCGATGGACCGCTTCGTGCAGATGAACGCCGGAACCCTCTCCCCGGCGGAGTTCTTCGCCCCCGAGAGCGTCGCCGCGATCATGGCCGAGGCGGGG
>JADLDQ010000194.1 GCA_020846575.1 Burkholderiales bacterium | reverse complement strand
CGGGCGGCACATCGTGACGAAGTGCGCGTCGAGGAGTGGCTGGTGATCGAGTGGCCGCTGGCCGAGACTGAACCGATCAAATACTGGCTCTCGACTCTGGCGCCGAGTATTGCCTTCAAAGAGCAGATTCGCCTGATCAAGCTGCGCTGGCGCATCGAGCGCGACTACCAGGAACTGAAGCAAGAACTCGGACTCGGCCACTACGAGGGGCGCAACTGGCGCGACTTTCATCATCACGCCACTCTAAGCATAGCCGCCTACGGCTTTCTGATGCGCGCGCGCCTGACCGGCCGCGCCAAGAACAACTCTGTCGTCCGCTCGCGCGAGCGCCTGTTGCAGCTCCCGCCGCGCCCCAGGAACTTCATCCCGCGTGGCTCTCCCCGTGCGGCCTGAACGACACACGCCCGACTCGATCCGCACTATGCGGCTCGAAGTCGCCATGCTGTTCGTTCGAAAGCTACCCATCTGTCCCTGCTGCCGACGTGTCATGTCGTCCATTAACTTAATGACACAGTAAGACTAGCAGCGTGGAGTTCCAGTGCGGGACGAGCCTCATCCGAATCATCGCCGACGGCGCGCGAAGACGCCATCGAACAGATGATGCAGCAGCAGTGCAATCGACGCGACCAGACGTTCGTCGATGACAAGACGATGGCGGCCATGACCGGGCTTCCCGTCTACTGGTTCCGCGCCGCCGAAGCTCGCAAGCGCCTTGGTATTCCCTTCTACCTGGTGGGCAGTGACAAGGTGCTGCGCTTCAGCATCGAGGATGTCTTCCACTGGGAAGTGCATCACCTGCGTCCATGCCGCCCCGATGTGGGCGTGGTCGCCGACGCACCGTAGGGTGCGAGGATTGGGTGTAAATGGGCGTCGGAATGGCGCAGGCTACCTGCCGCGCAGCTGGGCAGTCATGTTCCGGCTCATCAGTCAATTCATACATTGAACGAATGAACGGAACATTTCTTCTACCTTCGATGGTCTGTGGTTCGATCTCCAGGCGCAGAATCGAACTGGCAGCGGGGTTGTTCTAGTATTTCGTCGAAAAATTGTATTCAACGAATAAACGGAACATACTTCAGTCATGCGCGCCGACACCCACACCCAGCGCGTCCTCGATCTGGCCAGCCAGAAGGGGCTGCTGCGTGCCAGCGATCTGGACGCCATCGATGCGCCCCGGATCGTCCTGACGCGCCTGACCGCCGCTGGCCTTCTGGACAGGGTCGGACGCGGTCTGTACCGCCTGCCCAGCCATCCGGGCTCGGAGAATGAAAGTCTGGCGGCGATCGCCACCAAAGTACCGCAGGCCGTGTTTTGCCTGCTGACGGCCCTGCAATTTCACGAACTGACCACGCAGCTTCCCCGGCAGGTCTGGATCGCCATGCCGCGCGGCAGCCACGTGCCACGGATTGACTATCCGCCGATCAAGATGGTTCAGATGACGGGCGACGTCTACACGGCGGGCATCGAAGAGCACCTGAGAGACGGCGTGAAGCTGCGGGTGTACGGCGTGGCCAAGACGGTTGTGGACTGCTTCAAGCACCGCAACAAGATCGGTCTCGACGTGGCGCTGGAAGCGCTGAAGGAAGTGCGTGTCAAACGCCGCGCATCGGCAGACGACCTGTGGCGTTACGCGAAGATTTGCCGCGTCGCCAACATCATGCGCCCGTATCTGGAGGCCATCGAATGAGTCCGAATCCGGCTGCCTCCGTTCGCGCCCGCCTGCTCAATGTCGCCAAAGCGCAGGGCGTGGATTTCAATCAGGTGCTGGTGCGCTTTGCGCTGGAGCGCATCCTCTACCGCCTGAGCCAGTCCGAGCACGCGGATCGCTTTCTGCTCAAGGGTGCGTTGCTTTTCACGCTCTGGTACGACATGCCGCACCGGGCCACGTGCGATGCCGACCTGTTGGGCTTCGGCGCGAGTGATCTGGAATCGGTGGCGCAGGTCTTCCGCGAGATCGCCGCCGTCGCCGTCGATGACGGCATCGTTTTCGACCCGGCCTCCGTGACCGTCGAGGAAATCCGCAAGGAAGCAGACTACGGTGGCGCGCACGTGGTTATCGCGGCCGAGCTGGCGAAGGCGCGCTGCAAGACGCAGATCGACGTCGGCTTCGGTGACGCCGTCACACCCGGCCCGGTGGATTCGGCCTACCCGGTGTTGTTGGGCGACCTGCCTGCGCCCCGGCTTCGAGCCTACCCGACCTACACCGTCGTCGCGGAAAAGCTCCACGCCATCGCGCTGCTGGGCATGACGAACGGGCGACTGAAGGACTACTTCGACCTGTCGGTGCTGTTGGGGCGTGAAACCCTCGACGCCGATCTGCTGGCCCAGGCCATCAAAGCCACCTTCGAGCGGCGCGGCATGGCGGTGCCCACCGAACTGCCGGTCGGCCTCACGGATGAATTCGCGCAGGATGCCACGCGGCAGGCGCTGTGGCAGGCATTCGTCAAGAAGAACGAACTCGCCCCCGAACCCCTGGCCGCCATCGTGGGTCGGCTGCGATTGGTCTTGGAGCCGGCGTTGATCCGGGCCGTACGATGACGGTCGCCTCGTAGGCGAGGGATAGGACGTCCAAACGCTGATTTCTGTCCGGGTGCAGGCGTGAACTCGAATGCGCTGAATGTGGTCCGGAGGCGGCCGGGAGGCTGTTTGCGACGATCGGGTCGTGGGGAGTGCCCGTACCCGGTACGTGCGGGGGTTGCGCGGGTGGGGTGAGGCGCATCCGCTCACGAATTTCGTTCCTGCCGGCGGCGTGGCGCAACGGGGTGGGGACCCGCGGCGCTGGCAGGGACGCGACGGGGGTAGAGGGCTGCTCAGTTCGGCGTCTGATCGAAGCTGAACCCGGGGTCGGGCGGTGCGGCGGTTGGATCCCAGGGGAGTGACTGATCGAACGCGGATCCGGATGGCCCGGCCCCTGCGGCCTCGAGTTCGGGCGGGGCGCGGGCGCGCGGGGCGAGCACTGGCGGGGTGATCGGTTCGCCGAGGTGGGCGAGGAGGGTGCGGATCGAGGCTAGTTCGGTGAGGAAGGCGATCAGGCGCATCTCGGCCTGTGCCGCGGGCAGGTGAGCGGGCGGAGTTCGTAGATCCGTGCGAGCAGGCGGGCCCAGTGGATCGAGGTGCGTCGGCGCGCAGGTGCGGGCAGTGTGCGATCGGGTGCCGGTACCGTCACCGACGCGGACTCCGTCAGCGGTTGTCCGGCGCAGGCGGTGACGCGGGCGCGCAGCGCCGCGTGCGGGGCGAACACGCCGGCGTAGTGATGCCGGTGACGTCGCGGCGGGGGGGCAGGGCGGCGAGCCGGTCGAGCAGATCGAGCGGGGCGAGGATGAGCGCGGTCTGGCCGGTGGGCAGGGGTTTGCTCAGCGTGTAGCGGACCGGCTGGTCGGATCCGTCCCAGGCGAGCCGTTCGCTGGCGAAGGCGGGTCGGGCGCAGTAGCGCAGCAGCCGTTCGAGGCCGGCGCGATCCTCGGCCTCGATGCGCACGGCGGCGTGCAGCGAGAACCCGCCGCCGTGGCCCCAGCGGGCGAGCTCGGCGGCGACTTGGGGGGTGAGGGCGCCAGGGCGGACGGCGATGCGCAGCACCCGGCTGCGGATCCGCTGCTGCACGGCGCTGATCGCGGCCGGATCGAGATCGACGGTCGGGTGGAAGCGCAGCGCGCCTGCGGCATCGAGCGAGAACACTCCGTCGGTGAGGCAGCAGTGCAGATGGGTGTGGGCATTGAGCGCCGAGCCGAAGCGCTGCACGAACGTCACCGCCCCGCAACGGGCACCGGGTGGCGCACGAGGACAGCAGCGCCGCAGCCCGGACTCGATCGTGCGCAACACGCTGCGTCGCACCTGGCCGAGCAGCGGCGGATCGCGGTGCAGGAAGCAGCGCAGTCGCCGGGGAAAGGCGATCACCCACTGGCGCACCGGCACCTGCGGGAACACGTGCTCGACGAGGTGGACAGCGGTTTCGGCCATGCGCCGGGTGGTGCAGGACGGACACAGACCGCGGCCCTTGCAAGAGAAGGCGAGCAGGAAGTCATGGCCACAGGTGTCGCAACGGGCGCGGGCGAAGCCGCAGGCGAGGATGCCGCACTCGAGGTAGCCGCGCAGCTCACGCTCGACGTAGCGCGGGATCGGCGCGCCGTCGGCGTCGCACTGGCGTGCCAGCCAGGTCTCGAGGTGCTGTTGCACCAGCCGGTCGCTGCGCCGCGGTGGAGGGCTATCATCCATCCACCTCCGCCAGCGCCATTCCTTCTTCCAGCAGCGGCACCCGGGCGACAACGAAACCATGCGGATCGATCACCGCGGTCGGCCCGCAGGAGATGCGCTCGCCGCGCTCCCCGGCCACCTCCGAGCTCAGGATCCAGAAGCCGCACTCCAGTGCGCGCTGCGAGCGAATCTCGCTGTGCCGCGCCCTCCATCGCTCCGCGCGCCGGATTCCGCGGCCCGCTGGGCGGGCTGCGCGAAGGGCGGAGCTGGCACTTGAGCAGTTGGGCGGCGACCCGGCGACGGTGTGGGCGCGGCGGCCATCGATCGTGATGGACGCGCTCGAGGCGCTCGACGTGACGGATGCCGAGATCGACGCGCAGGTGGTGCGTTGGCGCGAGGTCCTCGCGCCGAAGGCGCCGAGACTCAAGGTCGTGGGAGGGGATGGCGACTGATGGCAACGATCAAGAACGTGCCGGTCTTCGCGGCCGGCGAGTGGAACGGAATGGCATTCGACGACGCGGACCTCGACGAGATCGTGCGCGCCTTCGACGAGGGGCGGCTCGCGAGGAAGCTCCCGGTGAAGCTCGGCCACTCGATGCGCGACGATCTCCCCGCGCAGGGCTGGATCGAGGCGATGCGCCGCGACGGCGACCGGATCGTCGCGGACCTCGCGCAGGTCCCCGACGAGCTGGTTAGCGAGATCAAGGCGGGGCGCTGGCGGCACGTCTCGATCGAGCTGCTGCGCGACGCGACGATCGGCGGCGAGACCTATCGGTGGGCGCCCGACGCCTTCGCGGTGCTCGGGCAGGCGCGGCCGGCGGTGAACGTGCTCGACGGGCTGCACAAGCTCGTCGCGCGCGCCCTGCCCGGCCTCGCGTACCGCGAGCGGCTGGCGTTTTCATTCAACGGAGGACTGCAGGACATGACCGAAGTGGAACAACTACGCGCGCAGCTCGCTGCGGGGAACGAGCAGCTCTTGATGGCGCGGATCACTCAGGATATCGACGCCGGGCGCGCGACGATCCCGATGCAGAACCGATTCCTTGCGAAGCACGGCAAGGCGGCGAGCGTGGAGCGGTGGGCGGAGTTCGTGACGGACTGCGCCGTCGCGCTGCCGCGCCAGCCGGCTGGCCCGTCGCGGCCGACGAGCTTCGCGGGGCCCGATCCCGAGCTGACGACGTTCGCGGCCGGTGATCCCGGCACGCAGATCGCCGAGCTGCGGGAGAGGGTCGCGAAGGAGGAAGGGCTGTCGCTCGCCGATCCCGTGCAGTTCGACCGGGCGACCAAGATCGTGTTCCGGCGGCATCCGGCGGTCGCGAAGGCATGGGCGAACGCACCGGGCGAGGCGTGACGGTAGGCCGCGCGGGGCCGGCGTGCACGGGAAGGTGCATGCCAGCTGCGCGTTCATTATTGGCTGGCAAAGCGCAGAACCCCTCGGACAGTAACTTACGAGTTCGTGATTGGCAGTCAAGACTTTCAGGCGCTCGAGGCGCGACGCAGGGCACAGGAAAGAGGGACACACCCACTCCTGCTAGATAAAAGGAGTTTGAGATCAACCGCGCCATGACAGCCAACGAGGCGGAAAGGCTGCTCGGCGGCTAGCGCGTTACACGACTGTTACACGCCCACCCCGCGACACCGTGGCTTTGTGTAACGTATCCCGCGAGCTTTGAGTATCTAACCTCTTGATCCGTAGTCTTGGGTTATGATGGTTCGTCGGAGGCGGGCGTTCGTAATGCGTAGGTCGTAGGTTCGATCCCTATCGAGCAGCACCGCCGCCCATGGTCACCGCTTGCTGCTCGGCGGTGTAGGCGCGCTGAGCCTCGGACACGATGTAGGCGTGAAGGGCCTGCACGTCGGCCGCCGAGAGCACGTCGTCGAAGCGCCCCATGCCCTTGGCGGCAAAGGCACCGCGCAGCACGATGTCGGCGAACAGCGCATGCGTGGCCGGCGTCATCCGGCGCAGATCCGGAAGCACGGCGCGGCCGAAGAAGTGACACCGGCCGCAGAAGCGGTTGTACAGTACTGCACCGCGCGCGATCTCCGCTGGCGTCGCGACGAGGGCGGGCGGCTGCGGCATGGGCGCGCTGACCACGGCCGGCGGGCGCGGCACCTGCTGGTAGTACCACGCCATCTCGCCGGTACGGGCATGGATCGCCACGATCGAGGCGAGATAGAGGTTGTCGCCGTCACGCGGGCTGCGCTCGTGCCAGTCGTACGGCGAGGCGTTG
>JADLDQ010000193.1 GCA_020846575.1 Burkholderiales bacterium | reverse complement strand
TTATTGCAGAGATTTGCAGCGAACCGCGCGGGACCGTGGCGATACGTTCTTCGATGCGCTCGTGGCCGGGTTCCCTGTTGAGCAGCGCCCCGATGATGCAGGTATCCAGCAGATACTTCACTTCATGAACGGGCGATCCGAAATTCCGGGCCCGAATTCCCACGGCCTGAGCTTTTGCATCTCCTTTACCAAGCGCAGAACGTCACGCCCATAGGCGGTCATCTTCGGTGTCGGAGCGGCGCCGTTTGGGCCTCGCCGCGACTTTGAAGGTTTTACCGTGGTGGCAGTCATCTTGGACATCCTGTGGCAGGCATCGGCGGAATGTTGCACCGAGGCTACTGCCCGGGGCGCGCTAACGTGTCCAGGACGATACGCTGCTGCCATCGGTGCCCGGATTCATACCCCCGGGGCGCGCCATCGGTCCGATGACCGGTGGCCGAGGTCGATTGCGTCTGGTTGCCACGCCGCTCCGTCGGAAACGTTCACTGCGTGAGTAGTTAGCCTTGAGGCGGGCGCGAGATTCGAACGCGTCCGGCGCTTACCGTGATTACAGCACCCGCAGCCAAGTCCGCCTCGTGCCGCGCGAGCAAATCCGACAGGATGGCGATGCGCTCGCCGGCCGGGCAATCGGGAAGACGCACCAAGCCGCGATGTGGCCTTTCATCCACGAAGATCAGCAGGTCGAGATCCGTATCGATCGTGACCAGAATCCGGTCTTCGTCCGCCGCTCTTTCAAGAATCGCCGCATCACCCGGATCCTGCAGCCACTGGCTGGCGTCCTCGACATCATGCCCTTTGTCCCGGAGCCACTTTGCGAGCGTTACGCCCGCGCAGCGGTCCACCAGGAAGCGCATTACTTAATCAACCAACTTTGACCGCGTCGAGCGTATCGTTGGCGATGACGGCCCGGGCATACGCCAAGCAGGCATGTATATCCTCGCGAGTGAGGGAAGGATAATCAGACAAGATCTCGTCGATGCTCACGCCCTGAGCAAGCAGACTCAGGATCAACTCTACGGAAATCCTCATGCCGCGAATGATGGGCTTTCCCCCGAAAATCTCGGGGTTCGACGTAATGCGAGCCAGCAATCTGCGATCGTTCATCTCGGTCTCACGGAGCGGGATTCAACGCCCAGCATAGCACCCCTCTTGGAGTGAGGCTCATCACGGACGGTGCCAATCGGGCTTTGTACGCTCCGGGAATGCGCCTGCGCAATGCCGTTCAGGACTATCCGGTACAGCCGAAGGTGCCCAGTTTCATCCCGCCGGGCGCGCCGGAGGGGATGAAACTGGGCACCGCTCGCACGAAGTTGTATCGCCGGATTGCGAAACCCGGGGAAATCAAAGGCCGCCTCGCGGTGCGCCCGCGGCACTCTCCCGGCGAGCGAAGATCCTGTGAATCAGCAGGATTTCAGGGAATGAAAAGCCGCAATCAGCGGTTTCGTGATACTTCACTGGTCGACTTGGTGAATGCGAATGCGGGCGACGCAGAGCCGACCGGTGAGGGTCTCGCGTCGAAGCGCAGCGGCGAATGTTCGGACAAGCGTCGAAGCGCACCGGCGAATGTTCGGACTGGCTCGCCCAGTACCTTGGATGTGGGTTTACCGGGAAGCCGCAGCACCGCGATCCCCGGATATTCATCCAGGGGATACTTCAGTGGATTTGCGACATCCAGGTCCAGCGTGACCAGCGCGCGTTCCTCGCGCTTGCATTGTTCGATCAAGGCTTCATCGAACGCTGCCTGAAGATGCTGCTGCGGAACCGTCCTGACATCGTGACCCGCCGCTTCCAGGACGGCAAGCGCGTCGTTTCCCAGATTCTCGTCGAGCTTGAGTCTCACTCAATCATTCCAAAAAACGACTTGACGCCGCATTCCCGAAGATTAGCGCCGCCCGTGACGTCAAGCCGGCGCAGTGCGGCGGCTCCTGCGCCTATTCCACCTGTATGCCGAATTCGCGCGCGATCGCGGCGGTCTGCTCGTACGTCTCCAGCAGCGTCCTGCGCAACTCCTCGGGCGTCGAGGGGAGCGGGATGGACCCGGCCTTTTCGATCATGTCGCGGTAGTCGGGCGCTTTCACCACGTCCGCGATCCTGCGATTGAGGAGCGCGATGATCGGCTCCGGCGTCCCGGATGCAGCACAGATTCCCAGCCAGCCGAAGCGCACGAACGGCAGGCCCTTCTCGGTGAGCGTCGGGACTTCCGGGATGGCCGCGAGCCGGCCGGGACTGCTGACGGCAAGGATGCCGAGCTTTCCTGCCTTGTAGTTCGCCATGACCGAGAGCGTCGGCCCGACATAGATCTGAACTCGGCCCGCGATCATGTCGTTCATCATGTCGGCGTTCTGCTTGTAGGGCACGCCGTACATTTCGATGCCGGTCAGCTTGCCCAGTTCGAGCGCCAGGATCTCCTGCGCCGAGCCGCGCCCGAGCGTGATGTAGTTGACCTTTCCCCGGTTGGTCTTGGCATAGGCGAGGAACGAATCCCAGTCCTGCGCCGGCATCTGCCTGGTCGCCGTAACCGCGTAGTAGTAGCGCGAGATCTGGCTGATCGGCGCTATGTCGCTCAGCTTGTACGGGATCTTCCGGTGCACCGCCGCGTTGATCGATTCGAAATGGGTGCACAGCAGCAGGTTGTAGCCGTCCCTCGGCTTCGACAGCACGTCCTGGGTCGCAATCTGCCCGGCGGCGCCGGGTCGGTTCTCCACGATGACGCGCTGGCCGAGCGCGGCGCCGAGCCGGTCGGCGACGAACCGGGCCGGAAGGTCGGTGGGTCCGCCGGCGCTGAATCCGACCACGAGCCGGAGGACTTTTTCCGGATAAGTGCCCTGCGCGAGCGCGGCGCCGGTGAGCGCGAAGCCCGCGACCGCGGCAACGACGGGAAGCAACGCCGGTCCACTGTGTCCCTGCATGATCGGTCTCCCCTGTCGCTGTGAATGGGTATGCGGATCGGCGCACGGTCGATCCCGGCGCACATGATAGCCGGGGGCTCACGCTCCTGCCCGCTGCCTTGCGGTTCGCAGGCCGGCTTCACAACCCAGTCGAGTCAGCTGCACTGCGACGGTTCCGAATGGCCGGCCGGCCATCGGCGCGATGCGCTTGCCGGTGCGGCGTAGCGCGGCGGCGCTCGCCGGGGCGAAGGCTCCTTCCCGCTCAGGGCGCGCTCGCGCGCAGCTTGAAGCGCTGCAGTTTCCCGGTTTCGGTGCGCGGCAGCTCGGCGAGGAACTCGACGCGGCGCGGGTACTTGTACGGCGCTATCACCTGCTTGACGTGCTCCTGCAGGGCCTTGGCCGTCTGCGCGTCGCCCGCGAAGCCGTTCTTCAGGACCACGAACGCCGTGACGAGGCTGCCGCGCTCCTCGTCGGGCACCCCCACGACCCCGCATTCCGCGACCGCCTCGTGCTGCAGCAGCGCCGCTTCCACCTCGGGCCCGGCGATGTTGTGCCCGGCCGAGATGATCATGTCGTCGGTGCGCGCGTGGTAGTAGAAATAGCCGTCGGCATCGACGCTGAAGGCGTCGCCGGTCAGGTTCCAGCCGTTTTGCACGTAGCTCGTCTGCCGGGCGTCGGCGAGGTAGCGGCAGCCGGTGGGCCCCTTGACCGCCAGTCGCCCGACGACCCCGGGCGGGCAGGGGGCGCCCGATTCGTCCAGCACGGTGGCGCGGTAGCCGGGCACCGGATAGCCGATCGCGCCGCGCCGCACGCGCTCGGGCGTGTGCGAGATGAACATGTGCGTCATCTCGGTCGAGCCGATGCCGTCGATGATCTCGATGCCGGTCGCGCGCTTGAACGACTGGCGCGTCGCGTCGGGCAGCGCCTCGCCCGCCGAGACGCACTTGCGCAGCGAGGACAGGTCGAATCCCTGCGCCAGCGCGGCCATCTTCCGGTAGTACGTCGGGGCGGTGAAGCAGGCGGTGGCGCGGAAGTCCTGGATCGTCTGCAGCAGCAGCTCGGGGGTGAGCCGCTCGACGAGCACGGTGCTCGCGCCCGCCAGCATCGGGTATCCGAGGAGGCTCGCCAGGCCGAAGGTGAACGCCAGGGGCGGCGTGCCGCAGCAGACATCGCTCGGCGCGGGCTGCAGGAAGGCGCGCGGGAAGCACCGGGACATCGTCACCAGATCGCGATGGAAATGGACGGTGCCTTTGGCCTGGCCGGTGGTCCCCGAGGTGAAGGCGATCAGCGCCACGTCGTCGCAAGCCGTGTCCACGTTCTCGAACGCGGGCGGGTGGTGCGCGAGCATCTCTTCCAGCGCGTCGAAGCGCAGAATCTCGCGCAGGCACGGGCACTGCCCCTTGGCGAGTTCGAGTTCCTCGGTGAGCCGCTCATCGCAGAGCGCTACTGCGACCTGCGCCTTGTCGGCGATCTGCCTGATCTCGCGGGCGCGCAGGAGCGGCATGGTGGTGACTGCGATGCAGCCGGCCTTGAGGACCGCGAACCAGCAGGCCGCGAGCATCGGGTTGTTGGGAGCGCGCAGCAGCACGCGCGCGCCCGGTGCCAGGCCCAGGTCCGCGCGCAGGACATGAGCGATGCGGTTGGCGCGCCGCAGCAGCTCGCCGTAGCCGATGGTGGTCTTGCGGCCGTCGACGAGCGCGTGCAGCGCGGGGCGTTCCGCGCCGCCCGAGCTCACCGTCCTGTCGAGAAGCTCGGCGGCGCCATTCATCCGTTGCGGATAAGCGAGCGCCTCGAGGCCGACGAACTCCGGCCACTGGTGGCGCGGCGGCAGGTTGTCGCGGGCGAAGGTGTCGGTGTGCGCGGTGTACGGCATGGGCGCGCGTGACTCAGGGCGCCGGCGGTTGCGGCGCGGGATCGATGCTCAGTATTTCACCTGGATCCTGTCCAGGTCTGCCTTGGTGATGGCCGGCACCTTGCCGCGCGCCTCCCAGCGGTTGAGTTTCCAGGCGTCCTTTCCCACCCATTCCTTGAACAGGGCGAGGTTCTTCTGGCGCTCCGTGTCCGTCGCGCCGAGGTACTGATACATGTTGCCGGGCTTACGCTCGGCCGTGTTCTTGCCGTCGTCTAGCCGTCTCATGATCGCCCCGGTATCGGGCCAGCCGATGAACGCGATCAGGTCGGCGTAGCTGTCCATTCTCGGGCCCTTGAGCGCCGCCTCGAACTTCTTCTGGTTCTCCATGAACTCGCCCAGATAGGGAGCATCCACCCCGTGACAGGCGGCGCATTTCTGCGTCCACAGCGGCCGGATGTGTTTTCGATAGGTGATGTCCTGCGCCCAGGACGGCGCCGAAACACCGGTCACCAGCAACAACGCGAGGGCGAATCGCAGCATCTGGCGCTTCCTGATCGAAATGGCGGCATCGGGCAAGCTACGCTCGCGATCGGAAGCTTCGTTTGAGATGGATCAAAGGGGGTCCACGCAGCGCCAGGTCCGGCCCGACCCGAGGCGCTCGGTATCACGGTGCAGGCGAGGATCCCTTGCGGCGCTCTTCGGGACGTGCATCCGCCGCAGGCGCCGCCGTCCCGCGGGTGGCGGGCGCCGGAATCGCGCGCCTTGCGCGGCTCACGGTTTGCGCTCGAGCTTGAACTGCAGCGACTTGTACTCCAGGAACTCCTCCAGCCCGAAGCGCCCGAGTTCCCGCCCGCGCCCCGACTGCTTGAACCCGCCGAAGGGCGCCTGCAGGTTGAAGGCGCCGCCGTTGACATCGACCTGGCCGGCGCGCAGCCGCCGCGCGACGCGCAGGGCGCGTTCCTCGTTTGCCGACCACACCGCGCCCGCGAGGCCGTAGATCGTGTCGTTGGCGATGCGCACGGCATCGTTCTCGTCCTCGTAGACGATGATCGACAGGACCGGGCCGAAGATCTCCTCCTGCGCGATCGTGGAGCGCGGATCGACTCTGCCGAACACCGTCGGTCTGACGTACCAGCCCTTCTCCAGACCCTCGGGCGCGCCGGGTCCGCCGCACAGCAGTTGCGCGCCCTCCTCGATGCCCTTGCGGATGTAGGCCTGGACCCGGTCGCGCTGCGCCCGGGACACCAGCGGTCCGAGCTTGGTCGACTCGGCGAACGGATCGCCGACGGTGAAGCCGCCGGCGGCCTCGACGGCGAGCCTCGCCGCCTCCTGATACGGCGATTGCGGCACCAGCATGCGCGTGTGCGCGTTGCAGGTCTGGCCGGAATTGAGGAAACAGGCGTTGACCGTCGCCTTGACCGCTGCCGCAAGCTCGGCGTCCTCGAGGATCACCGCGGCGGCCTTGCCGCCGAGTTCCAGCGCGGCGCGCTTCACCGACTGCGCGCACACCTCCCCGATGCGCCGGCCCGCGCGCGTCGACCCGGTGAAGGAGATCATGTCCACGTCCGGGTGCCGCACCAGCGCCTCGCCGGCGCTGGAGCCGCGGCCGGTGACGAGATTGAACGCGCCCGGCGGCAGGCCCGCCGCGTGCACGATCTCGGCGAGAATGAAAGCGTTGAGCGGCGCCACCTCGGAGGGTTTCAATACCACGGTGCAGCCTGCGGCGAGCGCCGGGGCGACCTTCGCGGCGATCTGGTGCAACGGGTAGTTCCAGGGCGTGATGCAGCCCGCCACGCCGGCGGGCTCGCGCAGCACCAGCGAGTTGCCGACCCTTTCCTCGAAGGCGAACGAGGGCAGGAGGCCCGCGTACATGCCGAAGGTGAAGGCCGGCACGCCCGCCTGGATGCGGGTGGCGAGCTTCACCTGCATGCCGACTTCCTGCGCGATGGTCCTGCCGATCTCCTCGGTACGCGCCTTCAGGCCCTCCTGGATTTTCGCGAGGAACCCGGCGCGTTCGGCCGGGGGTGTCGCGCTCCAGGTCTCCAGCGCGGCGCGCGCGGCGCGCACCGCCCGGTCCACGTCGGTATCGTCGCCGTCCGGTATCCGGCCGATCGTCTCCTCGGTGGAGGCAGAGGTGACTTCGATGTGCTGCCGCCCCGAGGGCGGCGCCCAGCGGCCGTCGATGTAGAGCTGGTCGCGAATCTGCATGGAAATCCTCGCAGGAGGCGCTTACAGGGTGATCGCACGCATGAGCGCCGAAAGGTGCTCGATGTCTTCGAGACCGAGCAGGGCCTGCACGGCCTGTTCGGTCTGGTTGCGCGTCAGGATGCGTTCGGCGTTGTGCCTGAACTTCTCGACGAGCTCAGCCTCCGAGAGCGCCGCCTCGGTGCCGGCGCTGCCGCGGCGGTACTTGACCTCGTGGCTGAAGGTGCGCCCGCGGGCGAGGACCTCGACCTTGCTGAGTGCGGACAGCGGGTCCCTTTCCAGCTCCCTGCCGTAACCCGGATGATTGCGGCAGGCGACCTTGTCCGCGAACGCCCGGATGGCCGGGTTGCTCATCGTGTCGGGGTCGTACCATTCGACGCCTCGCGGCACGCGGTGCGCCGCCACGCCGAACACGTAGCCGCCGTTGAACTGGGCATCCGAGATGCCGTCGATGCTCTTCTTCGCGAACAGCGGCGCATCCAGGTGCGCGCGGCAATAGGCGGTGACGCTCTCGATCTCCGACGCGGCGAGGTCGTTCTTCTCGATGATCTCGTAGAAGCAGTCCAGGGGACCGTGGAACACGCCGCAGCACGGATACGGCTTGTAGTGCAGCTTCACGTCGAAGCACCAGCGCGCGCCCAGCCCGTCGGTGATCTCCTCCGGGTACCAGGACGGGTAGCCGGCGTAATAGGCGAAGCCGTGCTCGGGGTCGTCGAGCACGCCCACGTCGCCCGTGTACCCCATCTCGGCGAGCAGCGCCGCGCTCACCGCCCCGGTGCCCTGCCATCCGGGCACGCCGTACTTGCTCATGTGGCCGCGCCGGCTGTACGACCATCTCGAATACGACAGGACCATGCACAGGTGTCCCGCCAGCCCGAGCGCGTGCGCCATGCGCTGCGCATCCAGCCGCAGCAGGCGCCCGGCCCCCGCGACGGCCCCGAAGTTGGTATGGGCGTTTCCCGAAAGGCCCGCCGCCGCCGCGCGCCGCCGCTGCACGGCCTGCGGGGTGATGTTGTGCTGGCCCACGGCGCGCGCCAGGCGTGAGGCCACCTCCAGGCCCACCGCCGTCGCCGCGATCAGGTCCCTGCCCGAGGCGCCCGCGCTCTCGGCCATCGCCAGGACCGCAGGAATGACGTAGGCGCCGTCGTGTCCGCCGCCCATGATGTTGCTGAAGTCGAGCGCGAGCATCAGCTCGCCGTTGGCGAGCGCGGCATGGTCGCAGGAAACCTTGCCGCCCAGGCCGATGATCGAGGCTTGCGGCGAGCCGCCCAGGCGGCGGGCCAGGGCGGCGTTCATCCTCCCCTTGTCGGTGGTCGCTGCACCCAGCGCGCAGCCGATCGAATCCAGGAGCACGTGCTTGGTCTGCCGCACGATCGAGGCCGGCAGCTCGCGCCAGCCGGTCTCGACCGCGAAGCGCGCGAGCGCCTCGAGGATGCCGTTCCCCATGACTGCCTTCCTACCCGCCGATCACCACCGCCGGCTTGCCCCTGGTCCGGAATTTTTCGACCAGCTCGTCGTTGAGCGTCACGCCGAGCCCGGGCCCGCCGGGCGCGTACATGATCCCGTTCTCCACCCGCGGGATCTCGCGCACCAGGTCGTCGGTGATCGGCTCTTTCACGGTCTCGAGCTGGTCGTGGATGATGAGCACGCCCAGGTTCTCCTGCTCGATGTGGCCCATCCATTCGCTGGCGGCGATGAAGTGGGCCTGCCAGGCGGTCTCCAGGCCGGTGCCCACCATGCAGCCGCACATCACCGGAAGCCCCGCCGCCTTGGCGATCGCGACCCACTTCTGCGCCTGGACCATGCCCCCGACCTTCGCCAGCTTGATGAACAGGGCGTCGACCGCGTCGCGCTCGATCAGCCGCAGGACGTGAGCGAGTTCCGTGGCCGATTCGTCGGCGCAGATGGGGATGCCGACCTTCTGCCGCAGGCGGGCGAGATTGTCGATCTCGCGCCAGGGCACCGGCTGCTCGCACATGAGGATGTCGTACTTTTCCATCTTCCTCAGGGCGTGCAGTGCGTCGAAATAGTCCCAGGTGCCGTTCGCGTCGATGCCCAGGCGCAGCCGGTCACCGACCGTATCCCGGATCGCCTTGACGTTCGCGATATCCTCCTCCACCGTGCCGCGGCCCACCTTCAGCTTGATGGCGCGATAGCCCGCGGCGAGCAGCTGCGCCGAGCGCTCCGCCACGTCCTCGGGCGTGAGGAAGGTGCCGTAACCGAGCACCCAGGAGAGTTCGATGGTCGCGTTGGAAAGACCTCCCAGGAGCTGGTAGACGGGAACGCCCAGCTTCTTGCCGGCGATATCGTGCAGGCAGCAGTCGATGACGGCCATCGCCTGGTTGCTGTACTTCGCGCCGGCGTCCATGCCCGCGACGAGCTTCTCGATGTTGAGCGGGTCCTGGCCGATGAGCAGCTTCGGCGCGACCGCCGCGACGAAACCGATAATCGACTCGGCGCTGTCGCCCGTATAGCTGATGGCGCAGGCGCCCGTCTCGCCGATGCCGGTGATGCCCTCGTCGGTGTGCACCTTGACCAGCACGTTCTGCGAGCCCGGCACCGGCTGGCCGCGAATCTGGCGCGCGCGGGTGTAGGGCACGGTGATGGGTATGCACTCGATCTTCGTGATCTTCATGGGTTACGCCCTTTCCTCGTTGAATTATCCCGTCATTCGACCTTGATTCCGGTGTCCCTCACGACCCTGGTCCAGTAGGCGAGGTCGTTGCGGATCACTTCCGCGAATTCCTCGGGCGTGCTGGTCGCGGCCTCCTGGCCCGCCTTGAACAGGCCCTCGCGGGTGGCGGCGGTGTTGAGCACCGCCGTGAAATCGGCGTTCAACCGGCGCACGATGTCCCGGTCGGTCCCCGCGGGAACGAGGAATCCCATCCAGATGTCGACCTTGACGTCGGGGAAACCGGCCTCGCCCAGGGTCGGCGCCTCCGCGACGAACGGCGAACGCTTCGGGCTCACTGCCGCCAGGACCCGGTACTTGCCCGCCTTGATCTGCGGCACCGCGACCGTGGCCGAAGAGAAGATGGTCGCGACGTCCCCGCTCACCACGGCGGCGACCATCGACGCCGGGGTCTTGTAGGGCACGTGCGTGAAGTCCGCCCCCGATGCGCGCTTGAACAGTTCCATCGCCAGGTGATTGGGCGACCCGATTCCGGGCGAGGCGTAATTGAGCTGTCCCGGTCGCGCCCGGGACAGGGCGACCAGGTCCTTCACGTCCTTCACCTCCTTCAGGGTCGGGCCGACCACCAGCAGCAGGCCGAATCCGCGCCCGGCGAGGATCACCGCCTGGAAGTCCTTGATCGGGTCGTAGGGCACTTTCCCGTACAGGCTCGGATTCACCACGAAGGAGGTGATCTGCAGCAACAGCGTATAGCCGTCCGGCGCGGCGCGGGCGACCTGGGCCGAAGCGATGTTCCCGGCCGCGCCGGGCATGTTCTCGACCACGACGGCCCGCCCGATTCTCGAGGCCAGTTCGTGGGCGATCAGGCGCGCCGGCACGTCGATGGCCGATCCCGGCGAGGCGGGCGCGACCACCTTGATCGGCTTGGCGGGATAGCCTTGCGCGAAGGCCGCCGCCGCGAAGGCCGCCGCCGCGAAGAAAGCGATAGCGACCGGGAAGACGATGGCGATTGAAAAAAC
>JADLDQ010000461.1 GCA_020846575.1 Burkholderiales bacterium | reverse complement strand
TTGAAGCACCGTCCGTAAGGGCGGTGTGGCGATGGACTCAGAATCCTTCTGCGAGGTAAGTTGCCATCGGAGTTCCCTGCTCTTCGATGACGTAGCGAACCGCGCTCCGGATCGCCGCGCGATCATTGAGCTGGACGATGTTTCCCGAGCGCGACCAGCGTTTGACGCGATCCGGCTGGCAGCCATTTTGTTTGAGCCGACGGCTGGAGTAGGCTTTGAAGTCGCGGAGTGCGGCTTCCGGTTCGTCCACATCAGCGATAACGTGGACATGTTCCTGACGCACGTGCACTGCGAGCAGAGACCAACCTCGATAACGGCAGACTTCCTCGACGGCATCGCGTACATGGTTTCGGGATGCCGCATCCAGCGAATAGGCGGGTTCCGTCATCTCGTGCCGTTCGTGCGCTTCCAGCCATGGATCCGGATCCAACGCGCCGCGAACGTGGTGATAGCTGCCGCGGGCGTCGCCATGAAGGTGCGAGCCATAGCAGGCCCAGGTGATCAGGCAGGTCAAGAAGGCCAGGATAGGAAAGTGTGACCGGAAACGCAACCTTGCTCCACACCCGGCTCACGCCGGGTCCTTCATTGCGCGCTTGAAGCATCGTGCGTCAGCGTGTGTGGCGCTACGGCGCGATCGCCAGCCGCGACCGCGGGCTCTCCGACCCCAGCACGCGAACGTACACTTCGTTCACCGGCTGCACCGGCGTGTCCGTCTTCAATTCGAAATTGACCTGGAAAATCCGGCTCAGCTCCGGCACCAGCCCTGAGAACAGCACTTTCTGCGAAACGTCGTTGACGATGACCTCGACCGGATTCGCCGTCCGCGCCAGCGGCTGCAGCGGAGCCGGTTCAAAGTCCAGCAGCGGCCGGTCCGCCGGACCCAGCCCGTTCGCGTACAGAATGCCGACCTCGCCGCGCTTGAGCGGCCGGCTGTAAGCCGTTTCCGGCCCCACCAGCGAGTAGTCCGCCGCCTGCGCCACCGCGTGACGCGTGCCGTCGGTGAGCGCATACTCGAACAGGCTCGGAGCCGTCTCCGCCAGCGCCGCGCCCATCTGCGCTTCCGCCTTCACCGCGCCTTCCGATGAGATCCGCTGCACCTCCACCAGCGGCGACCCGCCTCCCGCTTCCGGCACGATCCCCGTCACCTGCCCCGGCGACGCGTGCAGCAGCGAGCTGGCCGCTCCGTTGAAGAACACGCTCGTCCCGCAGATATCCGACGGCAGCGGGAACGACGCCGAGAACTGCACGCAGCCCGACAGGTTCTCTCCGAACACGGTGAACAACGAGCCGCGCGCCAGCTTCGCCTGGTACGACGCCGCATCGACGACCCCGCCCTCGGCCACCTTCGCCGGTCCCAGCCCGGTCGGGATCACCAGCACGCGATGTTTGTTCGCTTCGCCGAAGTTCGAGTCCGCCACCACATAGCCGCCATCGGGCGACATGCACGCACGCGGCGCGGTCCAGTAGGAGAAGTCCGGCTCGCTCTTGAGCGGCACGCTGCGATTCTGCATCAGCCGCAGCACGTCCGCGCCGTTCTTGCCGACCACGAAAATCTCCGACAGGTGCGCCGAGCGCTTGATCGGCGTCGTATCGTTGTCGGCCCGCTGCGCCCGGAACCCGCCGTACGTCGTCGACACCGCGCAATACGGCGCCGACTTGGCGCAGCCGTAATGTTCGTCCACCCACGCGTCCGACCCGCCGCAGCGGAACAGTTGCATGATCACCTTCATGCCGCCGCCCAGCTCCGCACGCAGGCCCGGCTTGTCGTGGACATTCAGCTTGTACGTCACCAGGTAATAACCGCAGGGCTCGAACGACTCCACAGCCGTGATCAGGTATTGCTCGCCGTTGAACTCGAACGTATCGGCGTGCGGCGTCGACAAGCACGGCTCGCCCGGATCGCAGATGCCGTCGTTGTTGCCCTTGCTGTTGGTGCCTTCGCCGCCGCGATATTCGAAGTTCAGCTTCTTTCCGGCTTCGTCCACCGAAAAGAAAAGCATCGCCGGAGCCGACGCCAGCAGCACGTAGCGCTTGCCGCTCTTCGCATCGACGCCCTTGGCGATGGTGCTGTAATCCGGCCGGTGCGGCCCGTTCGGCACCTGCGAGTAATTCGCGCAGTACAGGTTCGACGGCGCCTCCAGAGCCATGGCGCAAACCGTGGTCTCGGCCGGCGCATAGAACGAAATCCAGTTGTCCTTGGAGTTGTCGCCCGTGCCGCCCGCCGTGATGCTCTTGAACCGCGACCCCAGGTCCGCAATCGTATCCGTATCGTCTTTTTCGACGTTGTAGCGCACCACCTTCGCGCCGCTGA
>JADLDQ010000460.1 GCA_020846575.1 Burkholderiales bacterium | reverse complement strand
CCACGCCGGCGATCTCGCCCTCGCGCACGTGGATGTCGCCCGCCGGCAGCTCGCCGACGCCGGCGTCCATGCTGAGCACGTGCGCACCGCGGACCAGGAACTCGCCGCGCGCTGGCAGGGCTGCGTGTTCGTTCATCCCGGCTCCCCGGTCCGGCGTCGGGTCCGGCCTACTCGGCCTTCGCGCCGGACACCTTGATCAGATGCGCCATCTGCTTCATCTCGGACTGGATGAAGCGCGCGAACGCCTCGGGCGTGGAGAATACCGGATCGAAGCCGCGCGCCAGCACCTGCTTGGCGCGGAACTCGGGATCGGCGAACGCCTCGACCACGTCCGCGTGGACTTTGCGCACCACCGCCTCCGGCGAACCGCTGGTGACGAACAGTCCGAACCAGCCCTCGTGCGGATCGATGTCGGCGTATCCGGCCTCGCGCAACGTCGGCACCTGAGGCATCGAGGGCAGGCGTTCGCCGCGCGCGATCGCGATCGGTTTGATCTTTCCGGCCTTGATGTGTCCGATCGACAGCGACACCCCGACCATGGTGAGCTGCACTTCGCCGGCCACGGTCGCGGCCAGCGCCGGGATGATGCCCTTGTAGGGAACCTGCGTGAGTTCCACCTTGCTGCGCGCCTTGAGCGCCTCGAACAGCAGGTGCGGCGTGCTCCCCGAGCCGTAAGAACCGTAGTTGAGCGAGTTCGGCTTGGCGCGCAGCAGCGCGACCAGCTCGTCCAGCGTGTTCACGTTGACCGAGGCGTGCGCCACCACCATCTGCGGCAGGCTCACCAGCTGCGTGATGGGGGCGAGGTCGCGCACCGCGTCGTAAGGCAGCTTGGGGTACAGGAACGGGTTACTGACGACGGTGGACTCGCTGGTGAGCAGCAGCGTGTGCCCGTCCGGGGCCGCCCTGGCCACGATCTCCGCGCCGATGATGCTGGCGGCTCCGGGCTTGTTGTCCACCACCACCGGCCGGCCCCACTTCGGCGAGAGCCGCTCGGAGATCGCGCGCGCGAGCCCGTCGATACCGCCCCCCGGCGCGTAGGGCACCACGATACGCACCGGGCGCACCGGGTAGTTCTGGGAGATTGCCGTCAAGGGCAGCGCGAGCAGCGCCGCGGCGAGGATGCTGCAGAACTTCATGTTACGACTCCCGTTCGGTGGTTGAGTTGCCCGCCGGCGGCGTTGCCATCGCGCGCGTGAATGGAGCGGTTCCCCGCTTGCGGCGGATCGCCGCGCGGGGCGGCGTACCGGCACGGCGGTCGCTTAGCTTAGTACAGGACATCGAGAAGCGGTTCGCAGACTCATCGTTCCCATGGGTGGGCTCATCTTCGGCCGTTTTTTCTTGGAAGTCTCGGAGTAACTACTCGCCCATCTCAGCATACCGCTGGCCCGCCAGAGCCATGTGAATCGAGACCATGGGATTGTAGCCGCGGTTTGCCATGGCCTGAAGCTAGCTGGAGATGCGGCAATAGGCTTGGGCATACTCACAGGGTTGGAAGCAGCCGGAGACCTCTTGCTTGACCTCGTTCACGCGCAGCTCGCGTTCGGCACGATTGTTGGAGGGGATATGCGGGTACTCGGCGCCGATCAGTACGGCGATCTGGTGCTGTTTCAGGCGCCCGCAGAGGTCACGGGCATCGGACTTGACCACCCTGCCAGGTGTGCCGTTGTGCTTGGGTGGGATGGGCGGGGCATCGGCCGGCGAGAGGCAGGTCGCAATCCCTTCGTGATCAGGGCTTCGATTCCGTCTTGTGGCTGCTTGCAAGGCGAAAGCGTCTAACGCGTCGCAATCCCTTCGTGATCAGGGCTTCGATTCCGTCGAGTATTGGCCTAGAGGCTACCCCGGTCCCTCGTCGCAATCCCTTCGTGATCAGGGCTTCGATTCCGTCCTCAGCAGCACACCTCTCGCCCGCCACGCGCGAAGTCGCAATCCCTTCGTGATCAGGGCTTCGATTCCGTCAATCTCGCCGTGTGCGAGATGGTGGCGGCGCAAGGTCGCAATCCCTTCGTGATCAGGGCTTCGATTCCGTCCTGGCTGGTGGTGTTATGTCTGTGGTGCCATCGTCGCAATCCCTT
>JADLDQ010000459.1 GCA_020846575.1 Burkholderiales bacterium | reverse complement strand
TCATTCTGTTATTTATCTCGATACTTGTTTTCAATAAGATAGAAAAATCATTTATGGATACTGTTTGAGGTTAAGAATAAGGTTAAGAATAAGGTTATGGCTAAGTGGGTTGTATAGCAAGAAAATTAATATTTACATGTATAAAGATTTTACAGAGATGCCTGTTTGGAAGTCTTCGATAGAAGTTGCAGAACTTGTTTTTATAATAAGCAATGAATTGCCCAAAAAGGAAGACTACGGATTAACGTCTCAGATAAGAAGAGCTTCTGTAAGTATTTCTGCAAACATTGCAGAAGCCTTTGGCCGCAGTACTCCGGCAGATAAAAATAAATTTTATGACTATTCCCGTGGGTCTGCACAGGAAACAAAAAGTTTACTTTTATATGGTTTGAAGGTTGGTTATTTTACAAATGAATCCGTACAAGTGTTGATGGAAAAAATAAATACAATTGTGCATGATTTAAATAAGGTGAAGGCTGCTCTGACTAATAGAACTAAAATCCTTTCTCAATCTCAACCTCAATCTCAATCTCAACCTCAATCTTAACCTCAAATGAGCGTTGTCATAAAAGTGGAAGGCCTGGGCAAGCAATACCGTTTGGGTATGGTAGGTACGGGTACATTGGTGCATGACCTGAACCGCTGGTGGCATCAGGTAAGAGGCAAAGAAGATCCTAATTTGAAATTGGGAGAGGTGAATGACCGTGCGTTGAAAGCAGACGGCAATGACCTTGTATGGGCATTGAAGGATATCAATTTTGAAGTTCAAAAGGGAGAAGTGCTCGGCATCATAGGTAAAAATGGTGCAGGGAAGTCCACCCTCCTGAAAATTCTGTCCAAGGTGACCTCTCCCACTGTGGGCCAGGTTAAAATAAAAGGCAGAATAGCATCTCTTCTGGAAGTAGGAACGGGTTTTCATCCGGAGCTTTCGGGAAAGGAAAATATATTTTTAAATGGAGCTATTTTGGGGATGACAAAAAAGGAGGTCCGTGCAAAGTTTGATGAGATCGTGGATTTTAGCGGGGTGGAACGATATATTGATACCCCGGTGAAACGTTATAGCAGCGGCATGTATGTGCGCCTAGCCTTTGCCGTAGCTGCACACCTGGAGCCGGAAATATTGATCATAGATGAAGTCCTCGCGGTGGGCGATGCGGAGTTTCAGAAAAAATGCCTTGGTAAAATGAAAGATGTGAGCGGGCAGGGGAGGACGGTGCTTTTTGTAAGCCATAACATGACCGCTGTAAGATCCCTTTGTACGAGAGGACTGTTGCTCGAAAACGGTTTGTTGGCCAAAAGTGGACCCATAGGAGACGTGATCGACCAGTATTTTGGGAAGTCCGAAATAAGTACTCGTTCGGTATATGTTTTTGAGGAAAAAAAATCAAAAGAAGCGCAGATCACTAAAATTTCTATCCTGGATCCGAAGGGTGTTGCTTCCTCAGAAGTTGACCTGAACCAGCCGCTTTCATTGGTGATTGAATACGTGATCAGGGAGCCGATCACCGGCCTGTGTGCCGGTTTTTCCATATCGCAGGCGAAGGAATCGGATGTGCTTATATCCTCCAACGAAGCCGAATTGCATCCCGAAAGGCTCAAAGCCCGCCCGGCAGGCAGTTATAAGAATACGATCCGTATCCCTGCCAAGACCCTTAATGTAGGGAGATATAGGCTCCGGGCAGGGATCACGTCTCATAAAAATA
>JADLDQ010000192.1 GCA_020846575.1 Burkholderiales bacterium | reverse complement strand
GAGGTCAACTCCGCCCTGCTGTCGCGCGCCACGGTGTACGTGCTGCACAGCCTCGGGGAAGAAGAACTCGGCGAGCTGTTCGGGCGGGCGGTGTCGCGCGCGCTGCCGGACCTTTCCTTCGACGCCGCCGCGCGGGACCGGGTGGTGGGGCTCGCCGACGGCGATGCGCGGCGGCTCCTGAACGCGCTGGAGGTGATCGGCACCGCGGCCCTGAACGCGGGTCGGGTGGCGATCGACGGCGCTTTCGTCGAGCAGACCGTGGCGCGCAACCTGAGGCGCTTCGACAAGGCAGGCGATGCCTTCTACGATCAGATCTCGGCGCTGCACAAGTCGGTGCGTGGCTCCGATCCCGACGCGGCACTGTACTGGCTCGTTCGCATGCTGGACGGCGGCGCGGACCCGCTGTACCTCGGCCGCCGCATCGTGCGCATGGCCACCGAGGACGTCGGCCTCGCCGACGCGCGCGCGCTGCGCCTGGCGCTGGACGCCTGCGAGACCTGGGAGCGGCTGGGCAGCCCCGAAGGGGAACTCGCGCTCGCGCAGGCCGTGATCTACCTCGCCTGCGTGCCCAAGTCGAACGCGGTGTACGTCGCGTATAATCGCGCCCGCGAATTCGTCGCCGGCGACGCGAGCCGGCCGGTTCCGCTGCACCTTCGCAACGCTCCCACCAGGCTGATGAAGAATCTCGGTTACGGCCGGGACTACCGCTATGCGCACGACGA
Source organism: Burkholderiales bacterium (assembly GCA_020846575.1). GTDB lineage: Bacteria > Pseudomonadota > Gammaproteobacteria > Burkholderiales > SG8-39 > JADLDQ01. Next base: position 4,051 of record JADLDQ010000192.1, on the reverse strand, counting down.
ACCGCAGGCCTATGCCGCGGGGGAGAACTATCTCCCCGAGGGGATGGAAAAGCCCGGCTGGTACGCGCCGAGCGACCGGGGGCTGGAGGCGCGCATCGCCGAACGGCTCGCGTACCTGCGGCGCCTGGACCGCAACAGGGACGAGAACAAGTAGCGCCCAGCCATGTTAGACGTGCAACTGCTGCGCGCCCGCATCGAGGAGGTCGCCGCCCGGCTGGCGGCGCGCCCCTTCGCGCTCGACGTCGCCGGGTTCCAGTCGCTCGAGGCCGAGCGCAAGTCGGTGCAGGCGCGCACCCAGGAGCTGCAGGCGGCGCGCAACCAGTTCGCGCGCCGGATCGGGGAGGCGCGCAGGAGGGGCGAGGACGCGGCCGCGCTCCAGGCGCAGTCCGTGGCGAACAACGAGGCGCTCGACGCGCTCGCTGCGCGCCTGGAGGCGATACAGGCGCGCATGAACGAGTTCCTGTCGGGCATTCCCAACGTTCCGCACGAGAGCGTCCCCGCGGGAGAATCGTCGCAGGACAACGCCGAGGTGCGCCGGGTGGGCGAGCCGGCGCTGCGTGATTACCCGGCGAAGGACCACGTCGACCTGGGCGCCGCGCTCGGGCTGCTCGACTTCGAGGCGGCGGTGAGGATCTCCGGGGCGCGGTTCGCGGTCATGAAGGGGCCGCTTGCGCGGCTGCACCGCGCGCTCGCGCAGTTCATGCTGGACCTGCACACCGCCGAGCACGGCTACACCGAGGTGTACGTGCCCTACATCGTCAACCCGCAGAGCCTGCGCGGCACGGGCCAGCTGCCCAGGTTCGAGGAGGACCTGTTCGCGCTGCCGCGCACCGCGGCCGACGGCAGCGTGGAGAAGTCCTACCTCATCCCCACCGCCGAGGTGCCGGTGACCAACCTGGTGCGCGACGCCATCCTGCCGCTGGAGTCGCTGCCGCTGAAGTTCGTCTGTCATTCACCCTGCTTCCGCAGCGAGGCCGGCTCCTACGGCAAGGACACCCGCGGCATGATCCGCCAGCACCAGTTCGACAAGGTGGAGCTGGTGCAGATCGCGCATCCGGAACGCTCCTACGAGCTGCTGGAGGAGCTGACCCGCCACGCGGAAACCGTCCTGCAGCGCTTGGCGCTGCCCTACCGCGTGGTGACGCTGTGCACCGGCGACATGGGCTTCTCCTCGGCCAAGACCTACGACATCGAGGTTTGGCTGCCGGGGCAGAACGCCTACCGCGAGATCTCCTCGTGCTCCAACTTCGAGGCCTTCCAGGCGCGGCGCATGCAGGCGAGGTTCCGCAACGAGAATGGCAGGCCGGCTCTGGTGCACACGCTCAATGGCTCCGGCCTCGCGGTGGGGAGGACGCTGGTGGCGGTGATGGAGAACTGCCAGCGCGCCGACGGGGCGATCGACGTGCCGGCGTGCCTGCGCGGTTACATGGGCGGGCTCGAGCGCATCGGCTGAATCACGGCAAGCGAGTGACTGCTCGCCCCTCGCACGCCCCCGATTTCAGGGAAAGCGACGCCTTCTTTCCAGGCGAAGGACAGACACCATGTCAGGAACCATGCGCGCATGGCGCATCCACGAGTACGGCGGCGCCGACAAGCTGAGGCTGGAGGAAGCGCCCATCCCTTCGCCGGTCGAGGGCGAGCTGCTGGTGAAGGTCGGCATCGCCAGCACCAACCCCATCGATTGGAAGATGCGCGCCGGGTACCTGAGGAACGTGTACCCGATGCGCTTTCCCCGCATCCTCGGGCGCGACTGCACCGGCGTGGTGGCCGAGAGTCGCTCGAGCGCGTTCAAGCCGGGCGAGCGGGTGCTCGCGGTGGCCGACAACGCCCGGGGCCAGGGCACCCAGTCCGAGTACGCCGTCGTCCCGGCAACGCAGGCCGCGCGCATACCGCCGGAAGTGGACGACGCCGAGGCGGCCGCCTTCGCCATCGCCGGCGTGAGCGCCTGGATTCCGCTCGTCGAGATCGGCAGGATCGGCCCCGGCATGCGCGTGCTGGTGCACGCGGGCGCGGGCGGCGTGGGCAGCGTCGGCGTGCAGCTCGCCCATCACCTCGGCGCCGAAGTCGTCTCCACCTGCGGCAGCGCCAACGTGGCGCACGTCAGCTCGCTCGGCGCCGAGCGCGTCATCGACTACACCCGCGAGGACTTCGTCGCCGCGGCCGGCCCCTGCGACGTGGTCTTCGACACCGTCGGCGGGGAGACGCACCTGCGCTCGCAGCTCGCGGTGAAGCCGGGCGGCCTGTTGACCTGGATCAACGCCTCGCCCGTGCCGCCGGGCGGTGTGCCGCGAGAAGACATCCGGCGCGTGCCCGCGCAGATCAACCCGACCACGGACCGGATGGCGAAGCTGCTGGAACTGGCCGCGCGGCGCATCCTGCGCGGGCAGGTCTTCAAGGTGTTTGCCTTCGAGGAAGCGCGCGCGGCCTACGAGCTCGTGCAGACGGGGCACGCGCGCGGCAAGGTGCTCATCCGCGTGGGCTGAGCAGCGCAGCCGCGGCCCGGCGTGGATGGGAAGCGGGTCGCTGGTAGAATACGCGCTTGCTGGAGAGGTGCCGGAGCGGTTGAACGGGCCGGTCTCGAAAACCGGAATACGCGCAAGCGTATCGTGGGTTCGAATCCCACCCTCTCCGCCAGAAGACAGTCCAAAGAAGTCCAGCAGCATCCCGGCAAGTCTCGCAACTTGCTGGTTTAACTAACAATTACTCGGATGTGCGGTACAGACGAGGCCCGCTGCGTCCTTTGATATCCAGCGGTAACTGGCGGTAACTTTGGCGGTACTTACCGTCAGCTATCGAAGAGTTACCGTCATGCCCCTCACCGCCGTCGCAATCCGCCAGGCAAAGCCGGGCGCAAAGCCCTTGCGCCTGTACAACTCGGGCGGGCTCTACTTGGAAGTCACGCCTTCAGGCGGTCGCTGGTGGCGCTTTGCCTATCGCTTCGGCGGCAAGCGCAAACTCATCTCCCTTGGCGTTTTTCAGGACGTGACCCTGGCGGAGGCGAGGGAGCGGCGCGATGCGGCGCGCAAGCTGCTGGCCGGCGGGCAGGACCCGAGCGCGCAGCGGCAAGCCGAGAAACGCGAAGTCGCCGGCCGGGAGGCCAACAGCTTCGAGGCGGTGGCCCGCGAGTGGTACGACAAGCAGCTGCACACCTGGGTCGCATCCCACGCATCGGACGTGCTGCGGCGGCTGGAATCCAACCTGTTTCCGGAAATCGGAGCGACGCCCATCGCCGAGCTGGCGGCGCCAGCACTGCTGTCGGCGCTACGCAAGGTCGAGCAGCGCGGCGCCAACGACCTCGCGCACCGCATGTTGCAGGTCTCGGGCCAGGTGTTCCGATACGGCATTGCGACGGGTCGCTGCGAGCGCGACCTTTCCGTCGACCTGCGCGGCGCCCTTGCCCCGCACAAGGGCAGGCACCAGGCGGCGATCACAACCGAGGAACTGCCGGCATTGCTGCGCGCGATCGACGGCTACGCTGAACTCGGCGACCGACTGACCAGCCTTGCGTTGCGGCTCCTGACGCTGACTTTCGTTCGCACCGGCGAGCTGATCGGCGCGCAGTGGCAGGAATTCGACCTCGATTCCGCAGTGTGGATCGTCCCGGCCGAGCGGATGAAGATGAAGACCGAGCACGTGGTGCCGCTGTCGGGCCAATCGGTGGAGGTCCTCCGGGAACTGCACGCGGCTGCCAACGAGAGCCGCTACGTCTTCCCAGGCCGGAACCCGGACAAGCCGATCAGCAACAGCACCATGCTCTTCGCCCTGTACCGGCTGGGCTACAAGGGAAAGATGACCGGGCACGGCTTCCGCAGCGTGGCATCCACGATGCTGAACGAGGCCGGATTCCGGAGCGACGTCATCGAACGCCAACTGGCGCACAGCGAACGAGATGAGATTTGCGGCGCCTACAATCGTGCCGAATACCTAACGAGGCTCCGCCTCAGACCGACAAGCTGTATGGCACGGGGTTGAGTGGCGGAGGTGGATAATCGGGCGGCTCCGGTTGGCCAAAGGAACTGCCGAAGCGGTTCCTGCTATTGGGCCGCACAAG
>JADLDQ010000191.1 GCA_020846575.1 Burkholderiales bacterium | reverse complement strand
TGGACAGCGCCGGAAGCGCTGAATCCTCGTGTGAATCCCGTTCGCCGCCTGCGTACCGGCCGCCGTTTGCCGAGCGACGCTCGAGGACACCGACTCCCGGGCGGGTTCACGTTCTCGGGCGTGTGTTCCCGGACCGCGGCCGCCGGCCGCGCAACGGCGGGCAGCACGCGTGGCGACTGCGGCGCGGGCGCAGGGCGGGCGAACCCGCGAGAACTGCGCCTCGAGCGCGCCGAATGGACAATCAGGAGATATCTACCAGCCAAGAGCGCAGGTGGGCCTGCGGGAATCCGCGCCGCCGGCGAGCAGCCCGGATTGCGGGTCCGCGGTGATCAGACAGACTCCACCCGCGAGCGAGGTCGCATCATCCCACCAGCGCACCTCGTGACCCATGCGCTCCAATTGGTCGCCGATGGCACGCGCAATGCGCCCTTCCAGATAGAGGCGCGACGGAAAATAGTCGTGCGGTTGATGCGTGTTGGGAAAGCTGAACGTCACGAATCTCGGCGCATCGGCTGCTGCCTGCGGATCCATCTTGAAGACGTTGATATTCAGGAACAGCTGCACCATCGCCTGACACTGCACGTCCCCGCCAGGGGTGCCGAACGGCATGAACAGCTTCCCATCCTTGAAAGCGACGGCCGGATTCGGCGTCAACCGAGGCCGTTTCCCGGGCGCGACCGAGCACGGGTGGGTCGGATCCGACCAGGACTGCAGCCCCCTGCCGGAGCAGACCATGCCCGTGCCGGGAATGACCGGCGAATTGCTGGGGCCGTCCGAGGGCGTCGCCGAGAAAGCGTTGCCGTGACGATCCACGCAGCACAGATAGGACGTATCGCCGGTCACCGAAACTTCCTCGTCACTCGGCCGCGGTTCGGGAACCCAACGATGCGCCAAGGCGGTGCAGCGGGCGGGATCGCCGGCGAAGGGCATGCCCGGGCAGGCCCTGTTGGCGTCGATGAGGCCGCGCCGGTAGGCGGAATAGCCATCGCTCATCAGCCCGGTCATCGGCACGTCGACGAAGGCAGGGTCTCCGAAATGCTGGTGACGGTCTGCGAACGCGAGCTTGAGGGCTTCGGTCACGTGGTGGATATACCGGACCGAGTTATGGCCCATGCTCGCCAGGTCGACATGCTCCAGGATACCCAGCGTCATCGGCACCACCGGCCCCTGCGACCACGGGCCGCACGAATGCACTTCGATATCCTTGAATTTCCCTCGGACCGTCGGCTCGAAGCGGACGCTGAACGATTCCAGATCCTCGCGCTGCACCAGTCCACCCGCCTCCTGGTGGTACTTGACGATGCTCGTCGCGATATCGCCCTTGTAGAACGCATCGCGCGCTGCCAGCAAGGCGGCATCCCGGCCCTGATGAGCGTTCGCGCGTTCGACGTCGGCCAGGTACTGCAGGGTGTTGCCAAGATCCGTTTGCACGAACAATTCGCCGACCGCGGGTGGCCGGCCGCCGGGCAGGTAGATCTTCGCCGTCGGCGCCCAGCGCTGAAAAAGGGAGGCTTTCCCGGCGATCCAGTTCGCCATCAGCGGATACATCGGAAAGCCCTCTCTGGCGAGCCGGATCGAGGCCGACGCGACGTCGGCGAAACTCATGGTGCCAAAGCAGCGCAGCGCGGTGAGCCAGGCGTCCGGCGCCGCGGGCATGACGCTGCGAAGCACACCGGCGGGAATCACGCCGTCGTGGTTCTTCTCGAAAAAATCCGGCGTGATGGCCCTGGGCCATCCGCCCACACCATCGATGCAGTGAATCTCGCGCCTGTGCGCAAGGTAGATCACCTGCGGCGCGACGCCGCCGAAATTCACGCGTTCGCTCTGCACCACGCCGAGCACCATCCCGGCCGCGACGCCGGCGTCGATGGCGTTGCCGCCCGACTGCAGTATCTCGTAGCCCGCTTGCGCCGCGAGGTAATGCCCCGCCACGATCAGGTGGCGGCTTCCCATGATGGTGGATCTGTCAAGCATCGGATTTCCTTGTCACTGTGGCGCCGCAATCACTACTCGGGGAGGCACGGCGATCTCGTCCGCACGCGATCTGCATCAACGGGGTTCGCGATAAGAAGACTGGCTGGACAGACCGCGCGGCGCTGGACCGAGGCCGCGATGCGCCGCAGCGGGCGCGATACGTTCAAATGCGCTACGTCGTTCCGACGATCCGCTATTTCACGATGTTCAAAGTCCTGACGAGCTTCTGCCAGAGCTTCGCTTCCGAATCGATGAAGCTCTGGAATGCGCGACGGTCGCCAGTCCCCAGGATAAGCCCCTGCTTTACTATCGCTTCCTGCATGGCCTGACTGTCGCGCACATTGAGGACAGCCGATTCCAGCCTGCCAAGCACGGGCTCCGGCGTTTTCGCCAGGACGAACATCGCGAACCAGCCACCCACCGCCAGGTCGTAGCCCTGCTCGCGGAACGTCGGCACCTGGGGCAGCTGCGCAAGCCTCGCTTCCGTCGCCACACCGACCGCCCTGAGTCTGCCGGATGCGAGCAGCGACTGCACGGGCACCGGCGTCGAGACGACCAGCTGCGCTTCATCGGCAAGCAGCGCCGCGATTCCTTGTGCTCCGCTGCGATACGGAATCTGCGTCGCATCCAGCCCCGTGAGCTGTTTGATGAGTTCGGTCATCAGCTCTGCACTGAGCGCCGGCGCTGCGTAATTCAACTTGCCGGGAATCTTCTTCGAATAAGCCACAAGCTCCGCAACGTTGCTCGCCGGCGTGACGGAATTGGTCACGAGCAGCATGGGATTCCTGGCGATCAGCGCCAGAGGCGAAAAATCAGCGAAGACAAAACCGGCGCTCTTGCCCGTGACATCGTTCAGCAGCAAGGACGTGTTGGTGAATATGATGGTGTGCCCATCGGCAGGCTCCCTGACAACGTAGTTGGCGGCGACGTTCGAATCACCGCCGGGCCTGTTCTCCACCACCACCGGGCCATTCAGGACTGCCGCGAGTCGCTCGGCAATCCCGCGAGCCATCATGTCCGTACCCCCGCCCGGGCCGAACGGCACGACGATACGTACGGCTCGAGACGGGTAGCTCTTCTGCGCCTGCGCGGCCGGCAAGACGGCGCACAGGGCATAGCCCGCGAGCAAGCAACCCGTCAGAAGGACTCTGGTGCGCATTGCAAGGGCCTCCCTCTTGGCAGGAGCGGTATCATACCCCGATCACCCTGGTCTCATAGGGCAAGGCTCAGTCCGGCCGGAGGGCACGGGGAGCGGATGCGCGCCGCGGACTGGCTTGCTCTTGCACCGGAGGATGTGTCGAAGATGACCTGCCGGCATGCGAGCGCCGAGGGACGCGAGCAGGTCTGCACGGATCTGTTCGAGAAGGCGTTGAACGGCCTGCGGCGGCGCCCGGATAGACGGGGCAAGTCAGCCGTATGGCTTCCTGGAAGCTGCCTGGTCGATGAGTGAAGAGAACTGAACACGGGGTCATCGATGGGTTCCACTGCCTGCGCTCGCATAACGCTCGACGCCGGTGGACTGGCGCTCTCCGGCATCCATGTTGCGGCCGCCGCTGCGCCGCGAGGCTTGATCTTCGGCATCCATGGCGGCAGCTACACCTCCCGCTACTTCGACTTCGATGCGATACGCGGCTCGAACCTGGTGGACGTCGCCCCCGCTCTCGGCTACGCGGTGGTTGCCGTGGACCGACCTGGTTACGGCGCCGCGTCCGAGGTCGCGGTCGATTTCGCCGAACAGGCGACAATGCTGGCGGCCGCGGCATCGGATGCGCTGGCGCGTTTCGCTCCGCGCGCTGCCGGTATCATTCTGTCCGGTCATTCCATCGGTGCGATGCTCTCGATGCTGGTGGCGGCAGACCACGCCCCGATGGGGCTGCTCGGCGTCGACCTGATCGGAGCGGGCCTGGACAACAACCCGATCGCCGACACGGCGCTGCGACGCATCGCGAGCCAGTCATCGTCCACTGCGAGGCCCGTGCGCAAGACTCGCACCCAGCGTATGTTCGGTCCGGATTGGAGCTATTCCCCGGCCACGGCCGACGAGGACTGGACCCATGCCCCGTACTCGCGCCCGCACGAGATCCGCGAAGCCATGATATGGGGACGGACAGTGACAACCGTGGCGCCGCGCATACGCGTACCGGTCCAGATCGCTCTGGCCGAACACGACGCCATCTGGCTCGGAACCCCCGATGTGATGCAACGCCTGGGTGCGCTGTTCACCAACGCACCCTTCGTCGAATCGCGGGTGCAACGCCTGGCGGGCCACTGCAGCCATCTTCACGACGTCGGCCGCGCGTGCGTGCTGCGCACCGTGGCCTTTGCCGACGAATGCATCAAGCAGGCAGGCCGCCGCCCGATCCACGGCCCGTCCTGAACGTGTCCGCCAGGGCGCCAGAATTTTCTGCTGGCAGTCTCGGTCCGGCCCGCAGCCATCGATCACCCGATGCAGCCGAAGCCGCGCCATGTGGCGAATCGCGCGTGCGTTCTCGGGCGCACGCCCCACGATATCGGACCGTCGCTCCCCGACGCTCGACCGAGCGTCTGGCAGTCCTCGGAAGCCCCCGGCTCGGCAGGTTTGTTTCCAGGGTCCGGCCCAGGCCGCAACTTGCCCGATGACGAATTGCCGGGGGCGGCCGGGGAGCGTACCCTGCACCGCTCGGATACCTGCCGAGTCGCGAGCAGCGGGCGGCCGAACGCCCGGCGCGCTCTCCCGACACCAGGAAATGCCGCGTCTTCCTTCCAGGAGATCACCATG
>JADLDQ010000190.1 GCA_020846575.1 Burkholderiales bacterium | reverse complement strand
GAGCAGCCGTTCGCGGTCCTGCTGCTCGAAGCGCTCCAGCAGGGTCTCGGGCGCATCCAGCAGTGCGGCCGGGGCGAGGCCCAGCAGCGCGAGCGAACCCTCGCTGATGTAGGTGAAGCGGATGCCGTCGCGGCGCGCCCGCAGCTCGAACAGCATCCCCGGGATGTTGGCGGCGAGCGCCCTCAGGCGGTGCTCGTTGTCGCGCAGCGCGATCTCGGCCGCGTGGCGGCGGCGGCGCGCGTCGGCCGTGCGCAGGCTGCGGTCCACCGCGGGCACGAGGCGCCCCATGCGCCGCTTGCTGATGTAGTCGTCGGCGCCCGCCAGCATCGCGGCGATGGCCTTTTCCTCCTGGATGGACCCCGACACGATGATGAAGGGCATGTTCGGGTCGAGGCTGCGCACCACGCGCAGGGCCGATTCCGCCGAGAAGCAGGGCAGGTTGTCGTCGGAGACGATCAGGTCCCACTCGCCTTCCTGGAGGGCCGCGCGCAGTTCCGACTCGGTCTCGACCCGGCGGCCGCGCAGCTCGTAGCCGGAGTCGGACAGGAAAGCGTGCAGCAGCTCGTAGTCCTGGCTCGAGTCCTCGATCACCAGCAGCCTCAGCGCCTTGCGAGCGTGGGACTCCTGGGTGGGCAGAGTGATCACGTTCGACTCGATCGTTTCGTACTTAAGGTTCATCGCCGCGGGTCGTTATGAGTGTTGCCGGCCCTGATCAGCAGGGCGGGCGTGTGCTTCGAGCCTCGTTGACTGTCTTCGGCCAGGGGCGTTGAGATTGTGCGGTCCGAGTCATACGAGTGCGCCGGCCATGTCCGTACAGGAATCCGGGCGCGCCCTTGTTGTTCTGGAGCCGCGGTTTGCCCTTGAGTTGCGGAAGGCGGTGGAGGCCGACCATTTAATTACAAATCGAAAGGGGCCGCAAGTTGAGGTTCGAGCGCACGCATGACAACGTAGTGGAAGCGCCTTGCTCGCCGGGAGCAACGCCGTGAGCGGCGTCGATGCGAGGGCGGCGAGCGCCATCGCCCGGCTGCACCCGCTGCCCTCGCCGCGCGGCGTGGCGCTGCGCATCATGCAGCGTGCGGACGACGAGAACGTCGGCATCGAGGAGATCGCCCATATCGTGCGGGCGGACCCGGCCCTCTCGGGGCTGCTGATCCGTGCGGCCAACGCGCCGGCGCTCGGCGCCGGCCGCGCGGTCGGGTCGGTCGGGGAGGCGATTCAGCGCCTGGGCCTGTCGGCGGTGCGGCAGATGGTGCTCGGGTTCTCCCTGGTCAGCGACTACAGCCGCGGTCCGTGCAAGAGCTTCGAGTACCAGGCGTTCTGGACCGATTCGCTGCTGCGCGGTCTGGCCGCGCAGGCGCTGGCGGCCCGCACTCGCCTCATCGCACCCGGGGACGCCTTCAGCTGCGGGCTGCTCGCCGAGGTGGGACGGCTCGGCTTCTCGACCGCGCAGCCCGAAGCGTATGCCCAGGTCATCGCCGTGTGCGGCGCCCGGGGAGAGCGCCTGCGCGAGATCGAGCGCGAGAGTTTCGCGCTCGATCACGGTGAGCTGACCGTGGCGATGGCGCAGACCTGGGCGCTGCCGGCCTGGATGTCGCGCGCGCTGCAGGGCTACTACGGGCCGTGGGAGGAGGCGAGCGACGGCGCCACTTCCGGCGAACGCCTGGCGCAGCTCCTGCGGCTGGCCGGCGCGATCGCCACCGGGGCGATGGCGTCGCCGGAACCCTTGCCGCAGGAAGCGGCGCGCGCGCTGCGGGTCGGGGTGCTGCTCGACCTGGACGAGGAAGCCTTGCGATCGATCGCCGTCGAGACCGCGCAGCAGGCCGCCGAATGGGCGCAGTTGCTCAGCCTGCCGGTGCCGGCGATGCCGCGCGAGACTCCCGCCGCGTGCGCCGAAGCCGGGGGGGCGCCCCCGAGCGGCGAACACCGGACACCGCTTCGGATCCTGATCGTGGAAGACCAGCCGGTCGAGCGCGCGTTGCTGAAGAAGGTGCTGGAGGAGGAAGGACATACGGTGAGCGCGGCCGAGAACGGGCGCGCGGCGCTGGTCGAGCTGACCCGCTTTCCGCCGCAGTTGCTCATCACGGACTGGACCATGCCCGAGATGGGCGGGGCGGATCTGTGCCGCATCCTGCGCAAGACCCGCTTCGGCGCGCGCCTGCACGTCATCTTCCTCACCAGCCGGGGAGACGAGGACGAAGCGGTGGCCGCCTTCAAGGTGGGCGCCAACGACCTGGTCGCAAAGCCCTATTCGCCGCGGGCGCTGCTCGCCAGGGTTTATGCGGCTGCGCGTTCGATTCTCCAGCAGGAGGAGATCGCCCGCGACCGCGACGCCATGCGCCAGGTCGCGGTCGAACTCGCCGTCAGCAACCGCCGCCTGGAAGACGCCGCGCTGACCGACGACCTGACCGGCCTGCCGAACCGGCGCTCCGCGCTGGCGCGCCTGGAGCAGGAGTGCGCCGCCGCGCGCCGGCGCGGCACGGCGCTGGCATGCCTTTTGATCGACGTCGATCACTTCAAGCGCGTCAACGACACCTGCGGGCACGAGACCGGCGACGCGGTGCTGCGTCACATCGCGCGCACCATGAGCGCGGTCTCGCGCAAGCAGGACTCGGTGTGCCGGGTGGGCGGCGAGGAGTTCGCGGCGATCCTGCCCGATACCGGCTGGAGCGAGGCGGTCATCCTGGCCGAGCGGCTGCGCAAGGCGATCGCGGCGGCACCCTTCCGCACGACGAGCGGCAGGGAGCTGAGCCTTACCGCGAGCCTGGGGGTGGCCGCCGACGAGGCTTGCGAGGCCAACGCCTCGGAGCTGATGGGGAGAGCCGACGAGGCGCTCTACGCGGCCAAGCACGAAGGGCGCAACTGCGTGCGCCCGCTGCTGCCCGGGGTGCCGAGGCCGAGCGCCGCATCGGCATCGAGATCGCCGCTGCGCTGAGGAGTGGAGTGGGTTCGCGGGAGATATGAAGCGGTCGTTGCGCTCGCGCCGACTTCATCGAGCGGACCTCAGGCAGACCCCAGGCCGACCCTAGGCAGACCCCAGGCAGACCCCAGGCCGACCACAGGCGGACCCCAGGG
>JADLDQ010000189.1 GCA_020846575.1 Burkholderiales bacterium | reverse complement strand
GTGCGCGTGCTGCTCGTGTGGTCAGGGCTCAAGGATATTCACTGTGCAACGGGCATTCCGGTCTCGCACGCGGCCTCCCGCACCGCGGTTCCTGACCTCCGCTCCTTTCTCCCGCACCAAACCGGCGCGTGCGCGAACGGTGTCTGCGGAGGACAGACGTTCGCGCACGCCGCCGCACTTCTATGTCGCGGTCGCAAACGTCTTCAGGTTTGAAGTTCGCGCGCGTCAACCAACAGGAATCTACGCAATTTTCCCAGAAGAATGTCGCGTTCGAACGGTTTGACGATGAAATCGCTCGCACCGGCCTTGAGGCTTTCCTCGACCACGGCCTTCTCGCTGCGGCCGGTGATCATGAGGATCGGGATGGCCCCGAACCGCTCGACGGCCTTGATGCGGCGTGTAGCCTCGATGCCGTCGATGTCTGGCAGATGCACGTCCATCAAGATGAGATCGGGCCGGCGCTTGCGCAGGGCGGCCAGCGCTTGCATCGCCGAAGCCGTGAATACCGCGTCCAGGTTCAAGTTCGAGAGCGCTTGCGCGAGCAGCTTCACCTGAAACTCGTCGTCCTCCACGACGAGGACGACCGGTCGGATCTGCTCGACCATCGACGTCAGGGCGCGCGCGGATTCGATCTGCGGCGCCAGATCGCGCTTGAGCGCGCCCGTCAGGTCACGAATCGGGGCCACCGCGCGCGCAACCGAATCCAGGCGCTTCCCGATCTCCTCGCTTTTCATCCGATCCAGTTCCTGCTGGAATCCGACCCGATCCTTGATTTCAACGAGTCCGCGGCGGTCCCCTTCGGCGAGCCGGAACGAAAAGCGGTCGAGCGCCGCGCCGATGTCGCGTTCGGCCTGCTTCAGCGACCGGCCCGCGATATCGATCTGTCGATCCTCGCTGGACACGTACCGATCGAGCACCGCTTCCATTTCGGCCAGTCGCCGGGCCTGCGTGGTCAGGTCGCTGAGAATTGCCTCGGGCGGGGCGGCCAGTTGCCGCAGCGCGCGGTGTACCGTCATGTACAGGCGGGGCGCATCGTTGGTCGCCGGCCAGAAGAGAATGTAGTCGTCGTAGTACTCCTTCCTGCACAGCTCGTACACCCGCCGCAGGTCTTCCTTACGGCACAGGATCACGGTGCGATGAGGTAAGGCGTGAATGATCGTACTCAGGCGATACAGGCCGAGGTAGTAGCGCTCGGATTTCTCTAGCGTGTCGAAGGCAAGCACGAGCACGGCCGGGCGATGTCTCTCGAAATCCGTCACTGCCCGTTCCGGGTCGCTGGATGCGGCGACCGACTCGAATTCCTCGCGCAGCAGCTTGACGACGAGTTCCGCATCGCTCGCGCTGTCGGTGGCCACCAGGATCGTCCGGACCGCGCTCACGGTTCCGCCCCGGCGCCGGGAGACGGGGAACCACGCCCGGGACGGTTACGCGCCCTCATGGCGCAGACTCCGTCAGTTCCGCTTCGATCGCCGCCGCCACCGACCCCATTGCGGACTCGAATTCCAGAATGCCCCGCGCGATGGCGGTCCGGTCCATCGCCCTGCCCGCGGTCTCCAGACCGGCGCATAAGTCGCCGAGCGCTAAAGCGCCTACCGAGCGCGAGGAGGACTTGAGCTTGTGGGCGATCGCGGCGACCTGCCCGGGGTCGCACTGCGCGCAGGCCGCGCACAGGTCGTGAGCCAGGCGCCGCGCCGCGACGAGGTAATCCTCCAGAAACCCGCGGACCGTCGTTCGATTCTCTCCCACCAGGTTCTTGAGCACCTGGACCTCCAGCACCGGCCCCGCTGCACGGCCGTCTGGGCCGGCACCGCAGCAATGCGGCCGCACGCGCCCCGGTATCCATTGCTCCAGCGCGACGCGCAACTCCTGCAGTGGCACGGGCTTTGTCAGGTAGCCATCCATTCCCGCCTGGTGCGCTGCCTGCGATTCGCCTCGAAGGGCATTCGCGGTCAGCGCGAGTATCGGAATCCCCGGCTGGGCTGTTCCAGACCCCTGCCGCCGTTTGCGCTCTTCGCGACGGATTCGCCGAACCAATTCGTAGCCGTCCATCTCCGGCATGTGCAGGTCCGTCAGCACCAGCGCGAACTCCCCTTGACGCCACAGCCGCAGCGCCTCGGTCCCCGAGCCAGCGACCTCCGCCGCGAAGCCGAGCAGGCCGAGTTGCTGGAGAATGACCTTTTGATTGATTGCGTCGTCTTCCACCACCAGAATGAGCCGACCGAGCTCGCGGGCTTCAGCGATGCTCGGTGCACCTCTCGAGACCGTCAACGGAGTGCGCTCCGCCTTGATCGGCCTGTCTTGCAGCAGGCTGCGGCCTGCGGCCATCAGCACCGCCCTCATCAGCGCCGCGCGGCGCAGGGCATTCCCGTCCAGCGTCAGGACCTTGGGCGACGCCAGCCGGGCGCTGCCGCGCCGGCCGCGGGTAATGAAAAGCAAGCGCACGTGCGGGGCGTCCATGTACGCCGCGCAATCCTCCTTTGAGGGAGATTGTTTGCCGCAGAGATCGTGAATCACCACCGGCTGCGGCAATCCTTTGACCTGCAGCAAAGCCCGGGCGGGGTCGTCTGCCCGATGCACGCGGGCGCCGCCGTATTCAAGATATTGAGCGAGGTCGTCGGCGCTCGACTTCGGACCGCCCACCACGACGCAATCGAGCTCAGCGAGTTCGACGCAGCTGGCGGGAGCATCGCCGGGCGCCCGCTCGAGCGGCAGCTCGACCTGGAAGATAGAGCCTTGACCGAACGTGCTCTCCACTGCGATTTCGCCTCCCATCAGGTCCACGAGACGCTTGGAGATGGGCAGACCCAGTCCGGTTCCCCCGTAGCGCCGCGTCGTGCTGACATCCGCCTGGCTGAACGGCGCGAATATCGCTTCCACGGTCTGCGGGCGCATACCGATACCATTGTCCTGAACGCGCAAGGCGATGCGCAACGGTTCATCGCAGGCGATTTCCAAGCGAACCGACACCCTGCCTGGCTGGTGCGGCTGCCCGGCGGAGAACTTGATTGCGTTACCGACGAGGTTGTAGAGCACCTGCCGCAGCCGGATCTCGTCGATCATCAGTCTTCCCGAGATCCGCGGTGAGACGAACATCGTCAGGTCCACGTTTGCCGTCTCCGCCATTGGAAGCAGCGATGCACAAACCGCTTCGACGAGCTCCCCGGCGTCGATCGGGGAACGCTCGAGCTCCAGTCTGCCCGCCTCGATCTTGGAAAAATCCAGCACGTCGTCGATGAGCGCGAGCAGGGTACGGGCCGACTCGCGTATGGTGCCCACGAGGTCGGCCTGCTGCTCCGAGAGGTCGCCGTGGGCGAGCACCTCGACCAATCCGAGTACGCCGTTCATGGGCGTGCGGATTTCGTGGCTCATGGCCGCAAGGAACGCCGACTTGGCGTGGCTCGCCTGTTCGGCGTCCTTACGCGCCACTGTCAGTTCCTTGATGATGCGACTTTGCTCGATTCTCTCGACGGCAAGTGCCACGTTTGTCGCCAGGCGGGTCAGGAGTGTCAACTCCTCCGCGGCGGAGAAGAAATCGGACTCGAACGCGTTGACCGAGAAGATGCCGTTCACCTGCCCGGAGACGACCAGGGGCAGAATTGCCAAGGAGCGCGCGCCCAAACGGCGCGCCGACTCGCCAACCGGCAGCGACCAGTCCGATTTCATCTCGTCGCACGTGAACACCCGCCGTTCCCTGATGACGCGCTGGATCACACCGGTGGGTGCTCCGGATGTCGCGGCGAGATCCAGTGGAATGCTGTCCAGGACTTCCTTCTCCACGCCCTGCCACGCCACCGGAACCACCTTGCCTGCGCGGCTGTCCACCCAGCCTATCCAGGCAGCCCCAAAGCCGCCCTTCTCGACCGCGATGCGGCAAGTCTCACGAAACAGCACCGTCAT
>JADLDQ010000188.1 GCA_020846575.1 Burkholderiales bacterium | reverse complement strand
GAGACGCACGCCGTCTACCACGCGACCGAAGGCGAGGCGGCGTTCGACTTCCGCTTCGATGAGGACACCGAGCTGAGCGGCCACATGAGCCTGCGCCTGTGGGTGCAGGCGCGCGGAAGCGACGACCTCGACCTGTTCGTGGTGGCGCGCAAGATCGGCCCGGACGGCCGGCGTGTGGATTTCAGGACCTACGGCATCGGCTGGCCCGCAGAGCCGGCGCGCGGCTTCCTTCGTGCGAGCCACCGCGAGCTCGACCCGGAGCGTTCGACACCCGGACAGCCGTGGCACACGCACCGGCGCGAGCAGTTGTTGACGCCCGGCGAAATCGTGCCGGTCGATATCGAGTTCTGGCCGATGGGTTGCCTGTGGCGCGCCGCAGAGACGATACGCGTGCTGGTCGCGGGCCACCCCATCCTGCACGTGGGCGATCCGGTCACGGGCGAGTCGCTGGTGTCCTCGCGCAACAAGGGCGAGCACGTTGTGTGGACCGGCGGGCGCTACGATTCGTACCTGCTGATACCGCGCACGCCTGCGCGGTGAACAACTGAGCGATCGATCGTGAACAGTTTCTGCGGCCTGCCCGGTATCGACAAGGCGCGCGGGGCGCGTGCCGGCATCGCCCGGTGAGCCTCGGCGCCATCTTCTTCCTCGCCCTCGGCCTTGCGATGGACGCGGCGGCGGTCTCGGCGGCGCGCGGCATCGCGGTGCAGCGGATACGGGCCGGGCACGCCGCGCGGGTGGCGCTCTACTTCGGCGGTTTCCAGGCGCTGATGCCGCTTCTGGGCTGGCAGATCGGTACGGGCATCGGTTCCATCGTTGCATCCGTCGATCACTGGATCGCCTTCGCGCTGCTCGCGGCGATAGGCGCCAAGATGCTCTGGGAGTCCGGGGATGAGCACGGCGAGGCCGCCCATGCGCACGGCCGCAACCTGTTCGGCACGCGGGTGATGCTCGTGCTCGCGCTCGCCACCAGCCTCGACGCGCTCGCGGCCGGAATCACGCTGCCGATGCTGGACGCGCCCCTGCTCGCATCGATCGCCACCATCGGCGTCACCACCGCCTGCCTGAGCGTGGCCGCGCTCTACGCCGGACGGCGCTTCGGGGCGCTGCTCGGCAGGCGGCTGGAAGCCCTGGGGGGGATGATGCTGATCGCGATCGGGGGGAAGATTCTCATCGAGCATCTCGGCGCCGGCTGAGCGCTGTCGCGCGAGGCCACGGCCGCGGGGACTGGGTTTATGATGCCCGCCGCGATCCGGGTGGCGCAGACCCCGATGGACAGACCTTCGCCAGGGCGCGGGTTGGCTGCGGCAGCCATCGACGGCGGCGGCTAGCCGCTTCCGCGCGAGGAATCGATGCCCGAGCAGACCACGCAGGCGATCTGCGCCACATCGGGGCTCGCGCCGGCGTGACGCCTGTGGTCGGCGCGCCCCGGCGCGCCACCGGTGAGACCGCCGCAGCCTGCGTGGATCTCGACCCGGCCGCCGTCGGCGATACCGTGCTGCGTCCGAATGCTTCGCCTGCCTGTTCGCGGCGGAACATTGCCGGCGGGATCGACCCGCCGATCGCGGCGGAACATTGCCGGCGGGAGCGACCCGCCGATTCGAGAAAGGCTCGCCTCATGGACTTCGACCTCTCCGGCGAACAGAAGCTCTTCGCGGAGTCGGTGCGCCGTTTCGCAGCCGACAAGCTCCAGGCGGGCGCGCTGGCCCGAGCGCACGACCCCGACTTCCCCTGGGATACGGCAAGGCTCATCGCCGAGAACGGGCTCATGGGCATCACGCTCAAGCCCGAGGACGGCGGGCTCGGCGGGACCCTGATGGACGCGGTGATCGCCATCGAGCAGGTCGCGCTGGTCTGCCCCAAGAGCGCCGACATCGTGCAGGCCGGCAACTTCGGCCCGATCCGGACTTTCGCCGAATACGGCACCGAGGAACAGAAAAAGCGCTGGCTGCCCGGCCTGCTGGCCGGTAAGACGCTGATCTCGCTCGGCATGAGCGAACCGGAGGCCGGGTCGGCGGCGACCGAGCTGCGCACCAGCGCGCGGCTCGACGGCGAGCACTACGTGATCAACGGCTCGAAGGTATTCGGCACCCACAGTCCGGAAGCGTCGCTTTTCCTCGTCTACCTGCGCTTCGGCCCCGGGCTCGACGGGATCGGCTCCATCGTCGTCGAGCGCGGCGCCCCGGGTTTCACGATCGGGCAGCCGTCCGCGTTCATGAGCGGCGAGCGCTGGTGCCAGCTCTATTTCGAGGACTGCCGCGTGCCGCGGGAGAACCTGCTGCTCGGACCCGGCGGGTTCAGGAAGCAGATCGCCGCCTTCAATGCCGAACGCATCGGCAACACGGCGAGATCGCTGGCGGTGGGCCGCCATGCCTTCAATCTCGCCAGACAGTACGCCCGACAGCGCCGGCAGTTCGGCAGGACCATCGAGGAGTTCCAGGGATTGCAGTGGAAGTTTGCGGACATGCAGGTGAAGCTCGAATCCGCGCAGTTGCTCCTGTACCGGGCGGCGGTCAACGCCGACAAGGGCCTGCCGTCGGCTTACGAGACCACCATCGCGAAGCTCGCCTGCAACCAGGCGGGTTTCGAGGTCGCGACCGAGGCGATCCAGATCATGGGCGGCATGGGCTACAGTTCCGAGACGCTGGCCGAATACTGCATGCGGCGCACGCGCGGCTGGATGATCGCCGGGGG
>JADLDQ010000187.1 GCA_020846575.1 Burkholderiales bacterium | reverse complement strand
CGGCGTCGGGCGCGAGGACGAGGACGGTGGCCAGCAGGGCCGCGAAGGCAGAAGTTCGCTTCATGGATCGACTCCCCTCGAGCATCCTGCGGCAGGTCCTGCCGGCTGCGGATGCGGTTTCGCCTCGAATACGAGTCGCAAGCTAACCCGGCTGCGGGGCCGGTGCAATGGCCGCGCGCCCCGACCCTGCAGCCCGCCAACATGCCCGCGATGGGATCAGCGGCCGCTCTCCAGCCACTGCTCGGCTGCGCGATAGAACGCCTGCAGCAGATCCGGCCGGTCGTCGCCCAGTTCCTCGCCGGTCACCCGGTAGCCGCGCCGTGACATCATGTAGGCCCAGATCCGGTAGGAGGGGCGCAAGTGGGCAAGCGCCTGCCACTCGATGGGCACCGGCTGGCCGGGCACGACGGGCGCGATCACGTCCTTGCGGTAGATGCCGTCGAAACTCACCAGCCTCCAGCCTTCGCCGGTGCGGCGCACGCGCGAGAAGAAGCGGCCGTACATGATGGTGTCCACCTCGACGCCTTCGATCTCGCCGCGGTTGTGAATCTCCATCAAACTCTCGCACAGCGCCCGCTCGCCCTTGACGCGGATGCACGTCGGTGTGACCAGATGGGTGCTGAGCCGCCCCCGCTCGGCCATCTTCCGCGAGCCCTCGGCGAAATCCTGGCCGCTGCCTTCGAACCAGGTGGTCCTCACGCGCGAGTCCTCGGTGTAGCAGGCGGCGAGTTTGTCCCACTGCGCGCTGTCCCGGTAGAAGCGCTCCAGGCGCACCAGCTCGGCGATGGCGAGTTTGTCGCTCATCTCTCCGGGCGTGGCGACCTCGGTGTTCGGTGTGCTCATCCTGCGTGGTCCTCCTTGTCGGATGGGGTCCATGCCGGCGCCTGGCGGCGCGGGCGCTTCCAGCTTCTACCGGCGTCCGGTCCCGGTACCGGCTACTGGGTTCATTGCCGCCGCCGGCACGCGAGCGCCGATCGAGTACGGGAGAGTCGTGAATGTCTCCGGGCGGGCGTGAAGCCCGGCGATCCAGCGCCGAAGCGAGCGGCGGGCAAGACGGCAGGATTGTAGACGCTGCGCCGGGTGGACTGAATGTGGTTGACGACCCGCGGGGAGATCGCCGAACTGCTGCTCTGAAGGGGCGGCGGCTTCGCCTTCGCTCCGCCGCGTATATCCCCTTACCGCCTCGCGCCTGCCTGGATCTGCAGCCCGCTACTTGCCCAGTGCGATGTCTCCGAGGTGGCAGACCCCGTCACCGATCCGGACCGCGCGGCTCTGCGTGGCGTAACCCGGCGCGTCGAAGCGCACCGTGTAGTCGCCCTGCGCGAGGCGGTCGAACGCGAAGTCCCCGAAGCAGTCGGTCTGGCTGCGGCGCTCGCCGCCGGCCGCGCCGGTGAGCGTCACCGCGACCTCACCGGCCCATTCGTTGCGGTCCGCGAACAGCACCCGGCCCGACAACAGCGGCTTGGGCAATCCGGCGTAGTACACGTTGGGCTCGGCCTTGTAATCCGGGCGCCAGTGCTCGGCGCCGGTCTCGACCAGCAGCTTGGATGCGGCGCTCGAAGGGTCGTCCAGGTCACCGAAGTTGAGGCACCCCGCCGGGCAGGTCTGCACACAGCGCGGCTCCTTCCAGCCGTCGTCGAGCAGATGGGCGCAGAACGTGCACTTCTGGGGGAGATTCTTCTCGGCGTTCCAGTAGATGACGCCGTAGGGGCAGGACGAAACGATCTGCTCCTGGCCACGCGCCTTCTCGGGATCGAAAATCACGATTCCGTCGGGGCGCCGGTAGGCCGCGCCGTTCTCGGCCGCCTCGATGCAGGGCGCCTCCCGGCACTGCTGGCACATCACCGGGTGGTAGTGCACGCGGATGCGGGTCGGCGACAGCATGCGCTCGTCTTCCCGGAGCGCCATCCAGAATTGCCCGAAGGTCGGCTGCGCGCTCGCCACTCCCGGGAAGTCGTTGCCGACATGCTCGTCCTTGCAGGCAATCTGGCAGTTGTAGCAGCCGATGCAGCGGTCGAGGTTTACCACCATGCCATAGCGTGCCATGTCAGCGTCCCCCGTTCCACTTCTCGACCTGCACCAGGCACGAGCCGGGCGCCATGCCCGATGTGTTCTTCGAATTGAAACGCGCCGGCGTGAGCTGATTGATCGTTCCGCCGCGGTCGTTGGTCTTCGGGTTCCCGGGTTCGCCCATCGGGTCGTAGCCGCCGCCCGAACTGTAGGAATGGACCGCGCCCGGCATCATGCGCGCGGTGATGGTGGCGATCAGCAGCACCGTGCCGCGGTCGTTGAACGCCCGCACGATGTCCCCATCGGAGATGCCGCGCGCGGCCGCGTCGCGCGGGTTCAAGCGGATCACCCAGTAGCGGTAACCGTCCTTCTCGCGCCGGTGGTGGGGGATCTCGTCGTTCCACAGATCCTTGCCGTCGAACTGCGAGTGGAAAGTGAAGCGCGGATGCGGCGAGACGAGCTGAAGCGGGTACTTGCCGGTCAGCTCGGTGGTGGTGTGACCTTCCCAGGACGGGATGTAGTGAGGCACCAGCGGCCGCTCGGGGTCGTTCGGCTCGAAGCGCTTCAGGCTCTGCGATTCGAACTCGATCTTTCCTGTGGGCGTCGCGAGACTCTTGCCGTCGTTGAACGGCTGGTCCGTGAGTTTCGGCCCCCAGTCGTCGTTGTCCTTGGCGCGGCCCTCGTAGAACCAGCGGAATGCCGGCTTGGGCTGGTAGTCCTTCGGCGGCGGCACGATGTAGTAACCCTTCTTCTGGAACTGCTTCCAGGTCATGACCTTGGGCAGGTCGCTCACCTCGTACATGCGCTTGGCCCAGGCGAGGTCGTCGCGCCCCTCGGTGAACTGCTTCGCAATGCCCAGGCGTTCGGCCAGCAGCGAGAAGATCTGGTAGTCGGACTTCGATTCGCCCAGCGGCTCGATGCACTTCTGCTGCAGCACGATCACGCGGGCGTTGACCGGGTTCAGATGGCGCGAGTAACCGGAGATCCGCGCCCACTCGCCGATATCCCATCGCTCGAAGTTGGTACACACCGGGAACACGATGTCCGAGAAACGCGCCTCGGGTTCGTCGAAGATGGTCTGGTTGACCGCGAACTCCAGGTTCGGATGCCGGTACATTCGCGCCCAGCGGTTGGTGTCCATCATGGTGCCGATGTAGGACGAGCCCTGGCGGAACAGCATCTTGATCGTCGAGTACCCTTCGAACGGGAAGGTGCAGCGCATGAACTGCTGCTGGGTGCTCTGGCCGTAGTAGCCGTACACGCCGGTCCAGCTCACCGGCGGGTTCATCACCGCCTCGGGAAACACCGAGCGGTTCACCCGCTGCCGGATGGTTCCGGCAACCGGGCGGTCGGGAAACCCGCGCGGCCCCAGTTCCATGGCGCCGGAGCTGCCGCCGGCGATGCCGCCGTCGGCGTAGCCCGGGAAATAGAAGTTCCAGTCGGCAGGCGCCCCGCCGGTGGTCGAGTACATGTTGACGCCGGGTTTGCCCAGGCCCTGCATTCCCACCAGCAGCACCATCATGCGCGCCCATTCGTGGCCGTAGGCGGCGCGCCCCGGGTGACCCATCCCCGAACGGCCTCCGGCCGCGAGCGTGGTGCGCCCGCTGGCCCACTCGCGCGCGAGCGCCAGGATATCGCGCGCGTCCACGCCCGAGATCTCTTCGGCCCACTTGGGCGTCTTGGGAACGCCGTCGTCCTCGCCCAGGACATGGGCCTTCCACTTGTCGAAGCCGTAGGTGTGCGTCTCGACGTAGGCCTTGTCGTAGCGATTCTCGGTGATCCAGACGTAGGCGATCGCCAGGGCGAGCGCCGGGTCGGTGCCGGGGCGCGGGGCGAGCCACTTGTCGCCGCCGATCACCGAGGTGAAGTTGCAGTAGGGATCGATGAACACGAACTTGATACCCAGCTTCTTCATGTGGAAGCGCCAGGTGTCGGTCTCGTTCCAGGCGTAGTCGCCGGAGGTGGTGGACGGGTCGGCGCCCCAGAACACGATCATGTCGGTGTTCTGGAAAGTGTCCTGCAGCAGGTCGTAGGCTGGCGGCTGGCCGAGTCGCCAGTAGAAGCCCCACTGGTGGATTGCGCCCCAGAAGAAGCCCTCCCAGCTCTCGGGGTTATGGTCGATCCAGGTGCAGCCGACGAGGTTCCAGAAGCGCTCGAGCGCGCTCATTCGGTAGCCGATGTTGCCCCACGAGTCGTGCGAGGAGCCGGTGACCGCGATCGCGGAAGGTCCGTGCTCGCGCTTGAGGCGGATGATCTCCTTCGAGACGATTGACAGCGCCTGGTCCCAGCTGATGGGCTCGTAGCCCGACTTGCCGCGGTTCTCGGGATTGCGCTTGCCGTCCGGATCGAAGTCCACCCGTTTCAGGGGCGTGAGCAGGCGGCGCTTGGAGTACACGTACTGCTTGGACCCCTGCACCCAGCAGGAGATCGAGGCCTTCCCGGGGCGGGTGTAGGTCTCGCCTCGCGCTTCCAACGTCCAGGCTTCGGCATCGTCCGGCCGGTAGGCGAGCGGCAGGATGCGCACGATACGACCGGCGCGGGTGTACACCTCCACCGGGCCGCTCAGCGTGCAATTGACGAAGCGCTCTTCGCCCGCCGTGGAATAGAGCTGCCTGCCTCGGGTCTTTCGCGCCATGATCGGTCCCTTCTGTCGGTTGGGAGGAAAAGCAAACCCGCCCGGCGCAATGGCCGGGCGGGCTGCATTTTCTCCGGCCCAATGATATCGAGGGACGAGGGCGCGGGCGCTTGACCTGGATCAAGAAAGCGGGCGGCAGCGTGCTCGGCTTCCGGGGGCGCACGGTGCCGGGGCAGCGGGGGGTCGCAGCGGGTGTCTCGAGGAACTGGCGCAGGAGGTGAACGACTTCATCATCATCTGCGGGTGGTCCAGGTCGAGAATCGGATTTCCCGTCGCTCGGGTCGCGCGCCGGCAT
>JADLDQ010000186.1 GCA_020846575.1 Burkholderiales bacterium | reverse complement strand
TGATGGCCGCGCGCGCCGGCAGCGGCGGCCGGCGCGAATGGACTTACGAGCGGGTGATGGAGTCCTTTCCGCGGCTCGCGGAGCGCCTCGCGCACATGGGCAACCAGCTCTCGGGCGGCGAGCAGCAGATGCTCACCATCGGCCGCGCGCTCATGACCAATCCCGACGCGCTCATCCTCGACGAGGCGACCGAAGGGCTCGCGCCGCTCTTCTCGAAGGAAATCTGGCGCATCGTCCGCGCCATACGCGCCTCCGGCATCGCGACCGTGATCGTGGACAAGAACTTCAACGCCGTCTCGGCCATCGCCGACCGCGTGCAGATCCTGGTGAAGGGCGCCACAGTCTACGAAGGCCGCAGCGCCGATCTGCGCGCCCAGCCCGAGCTGCATGCGCGCCACCTGGGCGTATAGCCGAGGCGCGCTCCTCCCCTCGCCCGCTTGCGCGGAAGCGAGAAAGCTTCAGTCGGCGGTGGCGCCGGAGAGCTTGACGGCGCGCGCATAGCGCTCGCCGTCGGCCTGCAGCGAGGCCGCGTATTCCTCCGGCGTGCCGCCGACGGGCTGCACGTCGAGCGCTGCGAGGCGCGCGATCACGTCCGGCGCCTTGATGGCTTCGTTCGCTTCCGCGGCGATGCGCAGCACGATCGCGCGCGGCGTCGCGAGCGGCGCGAAGAAGCCGACCGTGGGCGCGAAGTCGAAACCGGGCAGGTTCTCGGCCACCGCCGGCAGATTCGGCGCGGACGAGGAGCGTTTCAGCGAATTCACGGCGAGCAGCTTGATCTTGCCGTCCTTGGCGTGCGGCGCGAGCGACGGGTACGCCGACCACACCAGCGGCACCTGCCCGGACACCACCGCCGGCACGCTCTGGCCGGTCCCCTTGTAGGGCACGTGCACCATGTCCAGGCCAAGCGCCGCCTTGAGGAATTCCATGCACAGGTGGTGGGTGCTGCCGATGCCCGAGGACCCGTAGCTGTATTTACCGGGGCTGGATTTCAGCAAGGCCACGGCCTCGCTGAAGGTGTTGGCGGGAAACGAGCTGTGCGCGGCGAGGTAGAGCGGCGCACGTGCGACCAGCGCGACCGGCGCGAGATTCTTCGGGTCGTAGCCGAGTTTGCGGAAAAGATAGGGGTTGATGGCGTGCGTCGAGTTGTCGGTCACGAGCAGCGTATAACCGTCCGGCGCCGCGTTCGCCACGTACTCCGCGGCGATGCTCGAGTTCGCCCCGGGGCGGTTCTCGACGAACACCTGCTGGCCCCAGCGCTCCGAGATCTTCTGCGAAACCACGCGTGCGACGGTGTCCGGCAGGCCGCCCGGCGCGTAACCCACGGCCACCCGGACCGGTTTCTCCGGATAGCGAGCGCCCTGCGCCCAAGCGGCCTGCGCCGCGCACAGCATGCCGAGCGCGACGGCGCCGCGCAGCCAAGCGTTTGCGTTCATGTCCATCTCCTCCGTGATCTTGAGTGTCGCCGCATGATCGCACGCCCCGGCGCATGCGGCTACCGTGGTCGTAAATCGGACGCCCGCAACACTTCTGGGCGGAATCCAAAATACGGCGCAAAAAACGCCTCGGCCAGGATCTGCGATTCAACGAAGTCCCGTCATTCCCGCGCACGCGGGACTCCAGAGCATTTCTGGACCCCCGCCCCCCGACTAAAGCACTCTGGGGCAGGCTGCGCGGGGGTGACGTGCGCGGGAGTGACGCCTCCACGCCTGCGCGAAGGCAAACGTTGTGTTCAAAGTCTCCCTAGACCAGTCCGACGTGGTGCAGGATGAATTCGGCGATCGGCTCGGGCCGGTTCAGGTCGAAGCGCGGCAGCGGCGCATCGAGCTCGCGGTCGGTCGCGATCGCGACGATGTTCGGATCGTGCGGATGCAGCAGCGCGTCCTTTGCTTCGGCGCGGTGCACCTCGATCTTCGGAATGGGCTCGCGCTTGAAGCCCTCCACGAACACCAGGTCGCAGGGCGATATGCGGCGCACGTGATCCTCCAGTCCGGGCTCTTCGGCGCCGCGCAGTTCGTGCATCAGCGCCCAGCGGCGCGAAGAGGTCCCCAGCACCTCGGTGCAGCCGGCCTGCCGATGGCGCCACGAGTCCTGGCCTTGCTGGTCGACGTCGAAGTTGTGGTGCGCATGCTTGATGAGCGAGACGCGAAAGCCGCGCGCCGTGATGAGGGGCACGAGCTTCTCGATGAGCGTGGTCTTGCCGCTGCCGGACCACCCGGCGAATCCGAAAATTTTCATTGCCGAATGATAAAGCCGCCGCGCGCGCTTATGCGCTCCGGCGGGGCTGGGCGCGTTCGAGGTTTCCCACCCGCACGCCGAGCAGCCTCACCCGGCGGTCGAGCGCGATGCGCGACAGGCATTCGAAGGCCGCGCGGCGGATCCGGTCCGCGGCGTCGGTCGGCTCGGCGAGCGTGCGGTCGCGCGTGACGGTGTGGAAGTCGGAAAAGCGCAGCTTGATGCCCACGGTGCGGCCGCGCATGCCCTCCTCGCGCAAGTCCTCGGCCACCTCGCGCGACAGCGCCGCGAGGGTGCGGGCGATGTCCTGCCAGTCGCCGAGGTCCTGCTCGAACGTGGTTTCGCGGCTGCGCGATTTCGGCTCGCGCTCGGTTTCCACGGGCCGCTCGTCGCGCCCGTGCGCCGCCTGATACAGGCCGTTGCCGTGCGCCGGGCCGAACTCGGCCATGAGGCGCGCGAGCGGCTGCGCCGCGACATCGCCGATCGTCGCGAGCCCCAGCGCGAGCAGCTTCTTCTCGGTCACCGGCCCGACGCCCGGCAGCTTCCTCACTTCGAGCGGCCAGATGCGCGCCGGCAGGTCTTCGTGCGAAAGCAGCGTCAGGCCGTCGGGCTTCTGCAGCTCGCAGGCCATCTTGGCGAGCAGCTTGTTCGGCGCG
>JADLDQ010000185.1 GCA_020846575.1 Burkholderiales bacterium | reverse complement strand
CGACAGCGAAGAAGAGGACGGTACGATCTGGGAGATCCGCTACCCCTTCGCCGACGCCGCTGGCGCGATCGTGGTGGCAACGACACGCCCGGAGACGATGCTGGGTGACACCGCGGTTGCGGTAAGTCCCAATGACGAGCGCTATCTTGGCGTTCCGGGGAGGCGCGTAAGCCTGCCACTGACCGATCGCGACATACCGGTGATCGCGGACAACTTCGTCGATCCTGCCTTCGGGACCGGATGCGTGAAAATCACGCCAGCCCACGATTTCAACGACTTTGCGATCGCCCAGAGGCACGGGCTGGACACCATCACCATCATGTCCCTGGACGGCAGCATCAGCCACGCAGCGCCGCCGGCATACCGCGGCCTGGACCGATTCGAGGCGCGCCGACGGATCGTGTCAGACCTGCGCGCCCAGGGGTTGCTGGTTTCCGAGAAGGCCTACCGCCTGCGCGTTCCGCGCTCCGGGCGTACGGGCGTGATCGTCGAGCCGATGCTGACCGATCAATGGTTCGTCTCCACCGGCAAGATGGCGCAGGCTGCATTGCGCGCAGTCGAGACTGGAGCGGTGCGGTTTTTCCCTGATCACTGGTCCGCCACGTATAACCACTGGCTCGACAACATCCAGGACTGGTGCATATCGAGGCAATTGTGGTGGGGCCACCAGATTCCCTGTTGGTACGATCAGGCGGGTAATGCCTACGTCGCGCGTACTGAGGAGCAGGCCGTTGCGCAGGCCGCCGCGCGCGGAAGTGGGGGTCCGCTGCGACGTGATGAGGACGTGCTCGATACCTGGTTTTCCTCGGCCCTGGTGCCGTTCTCCTCACTGGGCTGGCCCGAGGCCACGCCCGACCTTGATCGCTACCTTCCTTCCTCGGTGCTCGTCACGGGTTTCGACATCATCTTCTTCTGGGTCGCCCGGATGATCATGATGACGCTGCACTTCACCGGAAAGGTCCCTTTCGGCCACGTCTACATCAACGCTCTCGTCAGGGACGCAGACGGCCAGAAGATGTCCAAGTCCAAGGGCAACACCCTCGATCCCATCGATCTCATCGACGGTATCAGTCTCGACGCTCTCCTCGAAAAATCCACCGTTGGTCTGTTGCGAGCGGAACACAAAACGAGGATCGAGGAATACATCCGCCGGCACTTTTCTCAGGGTATACCCTCTTTCGGCGCCGACGCCCTCCGGGTCACCTTCGCCTCCCTCGCGACGTTCGCGCGCACGCTCAACTTCGACTTGAGTCGGTGCGAAGGTTATCGGAATTTCTGCAACAAACTCTGGAATGCGGCGCGATTCGTACTGCTGAATGCCGAAGGCAGGGATTGCGGACTCGACGAGTCACTGCCTCTGGAACCCTCCTCTGCGGAGCTCTGGATTACAAGCGCACTGCAACGCACCGAACTCGAGGTGGAACGTGGATTCGCGGACTACCGGTTCGACAACGCCGCCGCGGCGATCTACCGATTCGTCTGGGACGAGTACTGCGACTGGTACCTGGAGATCGCCAAGGTGCGCCTGAACTCCGGGACCGACGCACAGCAGCGCTCCACGCGTCGAACGCTGGTACGCGTACTGGAGACAGTGCTCAGGCTCGCACATCCGATCATGCCATTCATTACCGAGGAACTCTGGCAGTCGGTTGCCGGCCTCGCGGGTCGTTCGGGAGCCAGCATCATGATGGCTCCCTATCCAAGAGCCGAGACCTCGAAGATCGATGAACCGGCCGAAGCGTGGGCCGCCCGGCTCAAGGAGCTGGTGCTGGCTCTGCGAAACCTGCGGGGCGAGATGT
This sequence comes from Burkholderiales bacterium, assembly GCA_020846575.1. GTDB lineage: Bacteria > Pseudomonadota > Gammaproteobacteria > Burkholderiales > SG8-39 > JADLDQ01. Next base: position 3,482 of record JADLDQ010000185.1, on the reverse strand, counting down.
CGGTGCCCCCATCCGAGCGCATTGCGCTCGACATCGTCTGCGAGCGCACCGAAATCGAGACGTATGCTCCCGTGATGGCGTTCCTGGCGCGCCTTTCCGAGGTGCGCACTGTCCCCGAACTGCCGGCGAGCGATGCGCCGGTGGCCGTGGTAGGACCGTGGCGGCTGATGCTGCATGTCGACGTGGATCCCAGGATCGAGCGGGATCGGCTGGCACGCGACGTGGCGCGCGTCGAAATGGAGATAAGCCGGGCGCGCACGAAGCTTTCCAACAAGAACTTCGTCGATCGCGCGCCTGCCAGCGTGGTTGCGCTCGAGCGCGACCGGCTCGCAGGGTTCGAAGATACGCTGTCAAAGCTTCTGCCACGACTGGAAAGTCTGCGATCCCGCTGAGGAACCGGGTACGCGTCGGGTTGCCTCCGGGGCATCGGCGTGCGGCCAAGGCCGGCAAAGGCGAATCGAGCACCCTTCGTATCCGTCTCGGCAGACGATCGACCCCGGGCTCGCAGCGCCCGGAAGGTCGTCGCCCGCGCCAAGTCAGCAGTCCAGAGAACCGGGCACCCGTATCCGCCAGGGCAGGCTGCGGTCCGCGGCTTATTTCTTTCGCACCAGAAACGTGAAGACCTGTGCGGTTTCCGAATGAGACAGCAGCTGATTTCCGGTCTGCTTGGAAAAAGCCTGGAAGTCCTTGACGGACCCCGGATCCGTCGCCTGGACGCGCAGCACCTGACCGCTCTCCATGGCGGAAAGGGCCTTCTTGGTGCGCAGGATCGGCAAAGGACAGTTCAGTCCGCGCACATCCAGATCCTGATCGAACTCACTCATGCAGCTTCCAGCCTGATATGGGTATGCAGTTCGCGGCACCCGCCGCGATCGTGCGCTCCGCGCCGCGGCGTTTTTCGCCTCTGCTCATGGCATTCGCCACCCGCCGGAGACTATACCAAAAAGGCGCGAGAAAGCAGCGCTGAGAGCGGCCGCTCCGCGGAGGTGGATTGCGCAATTGACACCCCGATCTTAAACTCGCAACAGGATCTTCCTTGGTTATCCAATGCATTCTGCGTTGCGGAATCCCGGATCCGAGCCGCAGAGCGCGGCCTGGCTGGCGTTCGTCATGCGTCTGCCCGCCGAAGAGCCCGCCGGTCGCATGCGGGTGCTGCGCACGCTGGAGTCGCTGGGTTGCGCCATGCTGCGAGAGGGCGTCTACCTGCTGCCCGACACGACGGACAACCGGCAGAGCCTGGAGCACCTCGCTGGTCACGTCAGGCGCATGAACGGCAACTCTCACGTCCTCGCGATCGTCAGTCATGATGCGGCCCAGGCCAAGGAGTTCCGGAATCTTTTCGACCGCAGCGGCCGTTACGAAGACCTTGCGAAGACCATCGAAAGCCTGTCGGCAGGCTTCGGGATCTCCGACCCCGGAGCCATTGCACGCGTGCTGGCCAAGCAGCGCCGGGAATTCGAGGCTATAGGCTCGCTCGACTTCTTCACCTCCCCGGCGCGCGAGCGTGCGGAGCGAACCCTGCGCGAGGCGGAACAGCGCGTTCAGGCACTTCTGTTTCCCAACGGCCCGGAGGCAGACCGCCCGGGGCAGAAACGCCGGGACTACTTCCAGAGAGTATGGGCCACCCGCAAGCCCTTGTGGGCGGATCGTCTCGCCTCGGCGTGGCTGATTCGGCGGTTCATCGACCCGGAAGCGATGCTGTTGTGGCTTGACAAGCCCGTGCAATGTCCGCATACGGCGGTGACGTTCGGTTTCGACGGCGCCTCGTTCGGCAACTCCCGCAATCAGGTGACGTTCGAAGTACTGCTGGCAGCGTTCGATCTTGCCGGCAATCCCATGCTGTCTCGGATCGGCACCTTGGTGCATTACCTTGAATCAGGGGGTGATCCAGTCGCCGAGGCGGCCGGGGTGGAAGTACTTCTCCAGGGGGCACGTCGCCGCAGCGGCAGCGACGACGGTCTCTTTGCCGAATCGGAAAAGACTTTCGATCTGCTCTACGAGGCCTACGTCGATTCACCCGGGAAGCTGTAGACCGCGCATCACTTTCCAGGTCTTGCGGACTGGCTCAGTTCGGCGCGGAACTGGCGCAGCCGTGCCTCCACGACGGACATCTGATAGAAGTCGCCATCCCCGCTGTCTCGCGCGAACTGCAGCTGTTCCACGGCCTCAGGCAGCGAACCGATCAGATAGTAGTGCTCCGCCAGGGCCTGGTGCTGCAACAACCGGCGTCCGGTGGCGGCATAGGACTTCGCCCGCATTTCGTAGAGTCTGGCATCGCGAGGAGAATTTGCGATCGCTTCCGTAAGCTCGCGCAGCGCCTCCGGGTGCTGCCCGAGTCTCTGATAGGAATCGATCAGGGCGTAGGTGAGCGGTCGATACGCCGGATGGAGCGCGCTCGCTGCCCGAAGCAGATCCCGAGCGGCACCAGGCCTGCCGCGCGAAGTCTGTATCTTCGCTGCCAGCAGGTTGACCATCGGGTGCGGAGTCGCACCACCCAGGAAGCTTCTCGAAACCTCCTTCTCAGCCCGCTCGAAAAGTCCTGCCCTTTCGAGCGCGGCGGCGAGCGCGAAGCGCGCCCCTGGCTCGGAGGCAAATCGGCGTTCCTTCAACTGCCGCTCGGCAAGGGCTACCGCGTCGCGCGGCGTTCCCTGCATCGACCGAAGCGCTGCCTTGGTCAGATGAAAGTCGATGCTGTCAGTTACCTGCCGGTAAGGCGCGTTATGGGAGCGATTCTGCATGTCTGCTATACGTTCGGTCGTCAGCGGGTGCGTGCGCAAATAAGCCGGTGCGCCATTCTCCACGAGGCTCGCAGACTTCTGAAGTCTCGCGAAGAATAACGCCATGCCATTCGCGTCGAACCCCGCCTCCAGCATCATCTGGAGACCGATCCGGTCTGCTTCCCGTTCGAACTCCCTGGAGTAGTTCAGCTGCGCCTGGATTGAACCTGCGCTCGCGGAAACCGCTGCCGCGCTCGCCAGGTCCGGCCGGGATCGCGCGGCCAGCAGAGCCACCAGCATGGCCGCCATGCTGGCGGTCGAGACCTGCCGCTCTCGGCTCACCATCCTCGCAATATGGTGCTGCGTCACGTGGGCGATTTCGTGAGCCAGCACCGATGCCAGTTCGGATTCGCTCTGCGCCGCCAGCACCAGACCGGTGTGCACGCCGATGTATCCGCCGGGCATCGCGAACGCATTGACTGTATTGTCGTTGATCAGGAAGAATTCGAAGTGCTGGCCAGCCGCGCTGCCCGACGAAACCAGGCGGCGGCCCAGGTCGTCGATGTACTGCACCAGTGCCGGTTCGTCCAGGAATCTGGGATCCCTGGAGCGGATGTCCTGGTACGCCTGCTCGCCGATCCTGCGCTCGAGATACGGCGGCAGAAGATCCGAGGAGCTGTCGCCGAGCTCCGGCAGTGCCTGGCCGGCGGCGAACGGCGTCAATCCAAGCAGAAGGATGGCAACTGGCATGAGAATGCGCATGGT
>JADLDQ010000184.1 GCA_020846575.1 Burkholderiales bacterium | reverse complement strand
TTCGCATTTGCCCGAGGCTATCACGAACCGGGACCGGACCATCCGCTGCAGCCGGCGGTTTTTTCTTCTCACTGCCCCAGGTCGTTCCTGCCGGTGTACGGTACCCGCTGCACCAAGCTGGGGTATGCTTGGCGCATGGGGTAGCCGCAATGGCTTGCACCTGAATCAAGACCTTACGCGATTCATCGATCGCGTCCATCTGGGGAGACGAATCATGCAGCAAGCAAAACTCACGCCGCGACTCGCGCTCGAGGAGCGCAAGACCTCGCAATTCGCAGTCGAGTTCGAGTCCGCTACGGGCACGCTGTGGGGCTACTTCGAGCCGATCGGAAACCCCTGTTTCAGCCTAGGACTGCTGGCCGACATCCGCACGCACGACAGCGCCCTGCAAGTCCACAACGGGCACGTGCTGCACGAGGGCGCAATGCACAAGGTGCATTACTACGTCGCCGCCTCGCGCACGCCGGGGGTCTACAACCTCGGCGGAGACCTGTCCCTGTTCGTGATGCTCATCCGGCTGCGCGACCGCGAGGCGCTATCGCATTACGCGCGGCTGTGCATCGACAACATCTATCCCCGCCTGAGCAACTACTTCTGCCCGACACTCACCACGATCTCGCTGGTCCAGGGCGCTGCGCTCGGCGGAGGATTCGAAACCGCGCTGGCGAGCGACGTGATCGTGGCCGAGGAAGGCGCCCAGATGGGTCTGCCCGAAGTGCTCTTCAACCTGTTCCCGGGCATGGGAGCGTACAGTCTGCTGGCGCGCCGCATCGGCATGCGCGCCGCGGAGCAGTTGATCCTGTCCGGGCGCATATGGAGCGCCGCGGAACTCCACGGCATGGGTCTGGTGGACGTGCTGGCCGCGCACGGCCAGGGCGAGGCGGCGACGCGGGAATGGATCATGAACACCGGCAAGCGCCGCAACGGCATGCAGGCCGTGTTCCAGGCGCGCAAGCAGGTGCACCCGATCACGCGCGAGGAACTGGATCGCATCGCCGAGGTCTGGGTGGATGCCGCCCTGCGCCTGGAGGAGAAGGATCTCAAGATGATGGCGCGGCTGGTTCGCTCGCAGTCGCGCCGTCACGGTGCGGCGGAAGCCGCGCGCGCCGCCGAAGCGCCAGAGCTGCTCGCCGCATCGGCCTGATCACCCGGGCTCGCGGGCCGTCCGCCGGCAGGGCGCAAGCGTTCGCGGGCAGCACCGGCGAGCGCGCAGGGCGGGCCGGCGCCGCGCTGCGGCCTGCCCCTTCGGGAATGACGGCGCAAGGCGGGGCCGCGCAGATCCGGGCGACAGTCCGCCAGGCAGCGGGAAGAGTTCGCTATGCTCCGCCGCGCCTGCCGAGCCGGCGCGCTGCCAGGTAATCCCGCAGCGCGGCGCTGACCGCGTCGAACTCCTCGCGCAGGGTCCGCGCGACGGCCGCGCCCTGCATCCGGAATTCCGCATCGCTCATCGCGCCGACCGCAGCGCAGGCGTGGGTGAGTCGGTCCGCGCCGATGCTGGACACCGATCCCTTCAGCGAATGCACCAGGACGCGCATCTCCCCGGGTGCGAGCCGGCCGCGCTCCTCGTCCAGGCGGCGCATGACGTGCTGGGTGTCGGAGAGAAAGGCGCTGATCAGGCGCTCCATGAAGTCCCCGTCGGAGCCGAGTTCTTCGAGCAGCGCGACCGTTTCGAGGTTCAGGACCGCCGGCGCCGCCGGGACCGGCTGGGCCTGGCGCGGGGACGGCGCCACCGCCGGCAGGATGGGGCGAGATTCGGCGCCGCGCACCAGGTCCGCGATGGCGTCCAGCAGCCGCGGCGCCTCGACCGGCTTGGTGAGAAAAGCGTCGGCGCCTGCTTCCAGGCATTCGATGCGCGCCTCCGGGGTCACGTCGGCGGAAAGCACGATCACCGGCATGCGCTCGGCCCCCGCGTGCAGCGCGCGCAAGCGCTTGAGCGCTTCCACGCCGCCCATCCCCGGCATGTTGCGGTCCAGGATCAGCAGGTCGTGGCGCTCGGCCTCGACGGCGTCGAGAACCTGCTCGCCCGTTTCCACCAGTTGTACCCGGTGCCCGGCGCGCTCCAGGATCTTGCTGATGACGCTGCGGTTGGTCGCGTTGTCATCCGCGACCAGCACCCGGCAGGTGCGCGCACCTTCGCGGCGCCGCAGGTAATCGGACAGGAACACGACATCGGCGCGCTCCTGCCGCTGCGCCTGGGCGGCGTGCATGGCGTTGTAGAGAAGGCGGGTGTCGAGCGGCGCCGCGAGCAGCGTGTTGCGTCCGCCCGGCACCGATTCGGCGCCCGCGGGCAGCGCGCGCCGCGGCATCGCGACAATGGCGGGCAGATCGGGCAGGCGCACCGTTCGGCGCAGCTGGGCAAGGACGGCCTGCGCCTCGGGCATGGAGCTGGCATGCAGAATGGCGCTCTGGAGCACGGGCGCGACGCCCGCATCGCGCAGCGAGAGTTCCGCCGCGGCCTCGACGCCGGAAGCGGGACAGGCGCGTGCGCCCCAGCCGGCCAGGGCCTCGAGCAGGGCGGGCTCCTCGTCTGGCGGGAACCCGAGCACCAGCACCCTCGCGTCGCGGAATTCGCCGTCGCCGGGCCTCGCCGCCACTGCCGGGGCGTTGCGGAACCCGACCTCGAACCAGAAGGTGCTTCCCAGGCCGACCGCGCTCTCCAGTCCGATGCGACCGCCCATCAGCTCCACCAGTTGCTTGGCGATGGTGGTCCCCAGGCCCGTCCCGCCGAAGCGCCGCGTGGTGCTGTCGTCGGCCTGCGCGAAACTGTCGAAGATGCGCGCCTGCGCTTCGGGCGGGATGCCGATGCCGGTGTCGCGCACCGAGAATTTGAGACGGCAGCCCTCCTCGGTCTCAGACACCACCGAGACGTGCACCGTGATCGATCCCTTCTCGGTAAACTTGATGGCGTTGCCGATCAGGTTGATCAGCACCTGGCGCAGGTGGTGCGGGTCCCCGCGCAGGGCCGGCGCCACCTCGGGCATGATGGACACGTCCAGCTCGAGGTGCTTCTCGTGCGCCTGCTGCGACAGGATCTTGGCGGTGCTGTGCACCAGCGCATGCAGGTCGAACTCGGTGCTCTCCAGGGTGAGCTTGCCCGCCTCGATCTTGGAGAAGTCCAGCACGTCCTCGACCAGCCCGAGGAGCACCCGCGAGGCGTCCGCGAGCGTCTGCACCATGTCCGCCTGCTCGCGGTCCAGCCGCGTGTCGCGCAGGAGCGCGGCCATGTTGACGATGGCGTTGAGCGGGGTGCGCATCTCGTGGCTCACCACCGAGACGAAGCGCCGCTTGGCCTGGTTGGCCGCCTCCGCCCGGATCACCGCGGCCGACATGCGCCGCACCAGCGCCAGCACGTACAGATCCAGCACCACCATGCCGATCATCAGGCCCAGGCCGACACCGGGAATCTCGCGCCAGAAGGGACTCAAGAGCAGCACCGTCGAGAACCCGGCGACCGAGAACCCGAGCGCCACCAGCAGGTAGCCCGGCCCGTAGCGCATCCCGTTGGCGAGCGTGATCCAGATGTACACCAGGAACAGCGGCGTCGCGTGCACATCGGCGATGACCATGAAGAAGCTGGCGGCGGCGGCGTCCAGCGCCGCGCCCAGGATGCGCCGCACCCGCGATACCCCGGGCCACAGGGCGATGCTCAGAGCGAGCGCCGTCGCCGCGCCGATGAAGGCCACCATCGCACCCACGTAGAAGTGGTTGGGGATCGAACTGTCCCCGTTGCCGAAGTAGGCGCCCGGCAGGAGGTAGAAGAACAGCACCGCGCCCACCGCGAGCCGGATCAGCGCCTGCTCGTGCTCGGAGTCGGGCCGCGCCTTCAGCCAGGCGCGCAGGGCGTCGATCCGGTTCCTGATACTCATTGGTTGAGCAGCGGCGCCGGGGGCGGCGGCGCGCCGTCTCCCAGCTCGCTCATGACGGCGAGGGTCTGCGCACGGGTGTCGAGGAACGCATCCACCAGTCGCGGGTCCAGGTGCGTGCCGCGCTGCGCCTGGATGTAGAGAAATGCGTCGTGGGCGGTCCAGGCGGTCTTGTAGGACCTCGCCGAGGTCAGCGCGTCGAACACATCGGCCACCGCCACGATGCGCGCGGCCAGCGCGATGTGATCTCCCACCAGCCCGTGGGGATAACCGGAGCCGTCGAACTTTTCGTGGTGCTCGAGCGCGATGAGCGCACCCATGCGCAGGTACTCCGACGGGCTGCCCTTGAGGATCTCGTAGCCGATCAGCGGATGGCGGCGCATCTCGCGCGCCTCGGCTTCGTCCAGGCGGCCCTGCTTGAGCAGGATGTGGTCCGGGATCCCGATCTTGCCGATGTCGTGCAGCGGCGCAGCCAGCTCGATGCCTTCCGCCTCGGCGGAATTGAGGCCGATCGCGTTGGCGATCAGCCGCGAGTAACGCGCCATGCGGATGATGTGGTTGCCCGTCTCCAGGTCGCGGAACTCACCGGCGCGCGCCAGCCGGTACAGCGTCTCCTTCTCGCGGGCGCGCACCTCCTCGGTGGCCTCCCTGACCATGCCCTCCAGGAGCTTCTTGCGGTCCTCCAGGACCAGTTGCTGGCGGCGCAGCGTCAGCAGGTTGCGGCAGCGCGCGAGGCATTCCCGCGTGTCCACCGGTTTGTTGAGGAAATCGGTCACGCCGACGTCGAGGGCGGCGTAACGCACCTTGCGGTCGTCGTTCACGGTCACCATCACCACCGGCACGCTCTCGTACTCCGAGAGCATGCGCAGCCGCCGCACGAACTCGATGCCGTCCATTTCCGGCATCTGGTAGTCCACCAGCGCGAGGTCCGCGACGCGGTGGGTCGCCGCGCGCAGCGCCTCGATGGGGCTGTCATAGGACTCGACCTGCACGTTGGCGTCGATCGCCCGCACCACCTGAGACAGGATCGCGCGGCTCGTGGACTGGTCGTCGACCACCAGCACGGTATTGCGTAACGAGGGGATGACCCGGATCTGGGGCTGCATGATCGACGGCTAGAGGGCCGGGGAGCCCCCGGCGAGCGCGCAAGAGCCGAATGTTCGCCGCCGGCGCGGCGCCTCGACGCCGCGAAAAGCAGGCGTTTTGCCCCTCAATTCGGACCGCGGGATCGCGCGCAGCGCACGCGGCGCCGGGGGCAACGACATGGGCGAGTGCCTTCGGATCGAAACTCGCAGACCGCGGACAAGACCACGCAGCCCGCGCCGGTAATGGTAACCGGTGCCTAGGCTACCCGCCGGAGAAACCGTTGTCCAGTGCAAGCCACGGAAAACTTTGGGAATTCCACGCCAGCCCGCAGCCCGCCGGCTCCGCAGCTCCACCCGCGTACCCCTGACCGGCCGCACCCGTGGTCTGGGTCCGCGAGCAGGGCGTGAGGCGCCCGCCTACTTCCCCTTGCCGTCTGCCGGCTTGGCCGCGGGCAGAAGCTGCGCCCGGTCGCGCAGCAGCGCTTCCACGTCGGCGTTCTTCACCAGGAAGGTCCAGTCCTTGAGCCGGCCCTCGCGCGCCAGCTGATCGAGCTGGCCCTTGTAGTTCTCCTCGAACTCCTGGTCCTTCTTCGCCTTTTCCTCTTGCGTCTCCTTGGCGGGCGGGATGCGCTTTGCAGGTGGGTCGCCGACCAGCGAGATCTTCAGGTAGCGCAAGTCGCCCTGCGGGTCCTTCTTGATGCCCCCCAACTGAAGCGTGTAATGGGTGTTGTGAAAGGTGTCGATCCTGAGCGTCACCCCCTTGTCGAAACCGCCCTGCGCGGGATCCGTCGCCACGTCCGCGAGCGCAATGTAGATCAGCACCGCCACGATGTCCTGGACCCGGCTGTCTTCCAGCTTCTGCGAGCCGTCGGCGAGGCGCCAGTTGGCCGATTCGCTCTCCCGGGTCACTCGCCAGCGCGGCGTGCCGTCGGCCGCCAGCGACGTCATGGTCTTCGCGCCCTGCACGCGGATCAGGTCGCGGGCGAGCCATGGCGCCGGGTCGGCCTCGAGCTTGTCCAGCGGGTCCGAGATGACCCACACGGCGCTCGCGTCCGCGCCCAGGACGTAGCGGCCGCTCGCCTGCGGCGTCCCCTTTTCCGGCGCGGTCGCCTGCGTCTGGCGAACCACCTTCTTGCCGGCGAGCAGGCGCCCGAGCGACTTGCCCTCCTTGCCGGCGAGCTCCAGCCGGATGCCTGTGTTCTTCGCCTGCGGCTTGTCCGGCTCGACCAGGTCCAGGCGCGGCCGCTGGCTCTCGCCCATCGGTTCGACCTGCGCGATGGTGAGCCCGGCAAGCTTGGTGAGGAAGTCGCCGATGCGCTCGATATGCGCCGGATAGCCCTTGCGCTCGCGCACCCGCCACTGGCCCTCGCCGTCGCGCTCCAGGTGCGTTTCCTGTTGCGCGTCCTTGATATGAATACGCGCCACCTCGGCGATGACCAGATCCGGGACCAGGCGCCTGCCCACACGGGGATCGTCCGCGCGCCAGTCCTCGCGCTTGCCCATCATCACCGCGGCGCCCGCGGCCACGAGAACAACGAGCGCCGCCAGGAGGAAGAGGAGTTGCCGGCGCGTCATGGCGCGACCTTCCTTCGCCGGCGGTAAATCGCCCAGACGATGCCGGCGAGGACGACCAGCACGGGCATCAGGGCGATGTTGACCACCTTGGTCCAGAACTGCAAGGCCTCGCTGTCGGCGCGCAGGTCGCGCCGGACCTCCTTCAGCTCCAGGCGCGTCTCGGCCGCCACGCGCTTGAAGTTGTCCACTTCCTTCTGCTGCTCGGGCGTCAGGATCGCGGCCTTGCCGCGCCCGGGCTGGGACTTCTGCAGGGCGTCGAGCTTCTCCTGCGTCTGCTGCAGCGAATCCTCCAGTTGCTTGAGTTTGCCCATGTAGTGCTGCGCCGCCTGCGCCTCCATCTCCCGGATCACGGTGAACGGCCGCGCCGCCACCGCGCGCGTGCGCACGTCGGTCAGGGCCGGGTCGCCGGCATACTGTTCGACCAGTGCCTGTACGAAAGACAGGTTGCTGTTAGCCGGCACCACGATTCTCTGGCCGAAGACCTCCTGGATGTTCACCGCCGCGCCGTCGTTGATGAAATCGCTGTCGGCGATCAGCACCGCGCTGTTGTCGCTCTTGGATTCCATGAGCTGAGGCGGCAGCGGCGCGCTCTCGCCCTTGTTCGACTCGGCTCCGGCCCCCGCGCCCTTGTCCTCCTTGGGCTTGGGCGGGCCGTCGGGGAAGGCGGTCTTGAAGCGGCCCGCCAGTCTCACCGCGATGGGGTACTCCACGCCGCTCGGCTTGATGCCGCGCACCGAGGCCTCGCCCTGGGTGGTGGCGACCGAGTTGTCGGCGAGCTGGGCGAACTTCGAGGACTTGATGAGCACCGTCTCCTTCAGCCCCTCGGCCGGCTTGCCGGTGAACGCGCCCACCATGGGGAACATGGTGAATCCGAGCCGCCCGGTGGAGATGTCGTCCGGATCGAAAGCCTCGGTGTTGAGCGAGAGCACGCTCGACATCTGCTGCGGCCCGCCGCCGGAGACGTACTTGAGGTCCTGGACCACCTTGGTCGGATCCATCGCCAGGCCCCAGGCCTTGAGCAGGTGCTCGAGGGTGCTCGAGGTGCCGCCCTCGCGCGCGCCAGGCAGCAGATCGAAGTAGGCGTAGGGATCCAGCAGCGCGACCATCTTTCCGCCGCGCAGGACGAACTGGTCGAGCGCGTACTCGGTCTGCTCGGAAATGCCGCGCGGGTTGACCACCAGCAGGACGTGCACGTCCTCGGGAATGCGATCCGCCTCGGCGCTCACCCTTTTCACCTCGAAGTCGCGCTCCAGCTCGGACACCAGCACCAGCTTCTCCGAAGGGGGCACGCCCATCTGGGGAATGCCCCGGCTGCCGAACAGGGGCATGGGCGAGAGCACCCCGATCACCGGCTTGGTCGCGCGCGTGGCCCGCGAGATGGCGCGCGCGACGTCGTACTCCAGCAGTTGCTCGCGATCGAGCGAGAGCGCCGGCATGGCGATCTTCTGATCGGCGTGGCTCACCGACAGGCCGAGGTAGAACCGGTCCCCCGAAGGAAGGGTCTGCGCCTCGACGCCCTCGATCGCCGCGGAGTCTTCGGCCTCCGAGTCGGGCCTGGGGTCGAGCTTCTCGAGCACCAGTTTGCCGCCGGCCGCCTGCCGGAATTCGCCCAGCAGGTCTTCCACCCGCCGGGCGAATCCCTTGATCGGCAGCGGCAAGTTGGCCTCGCTCTGCGAGTAGTAGAGCCGGATCTTCACCGGCGCGTCGAGCTTGGCGAGGATGGCGCGGGTGCCGGCCGAGAGCGTGTACAGGCCGCCCGCGGTCAGGTCCAGACGCTGCTTGAAGGCCCCCAGCACGAAGTTGGCGAGCAGCAGCACGACGAACAGCGCGGCGACGCCGAAGGCCGAATAGATGAGCGATTCGTACTTTTTCATGGGGACTCACCCCGCCCTTCGGTTGCGGATCACCACGCCGGTGACGAACAGCGCGAACACGATGATCGAAAGGAAGAACACCAGGTCGCGCGAGTCCACCGTTCCCTTCTGGAATCCCTCGAAATGCGTGAGCACCGAGAAGCCCGCGACCACCTCCACGACCGAGGGCGCGGCCCACCGGGACAGCAGGCTGGTGACCGGATTGAAGCCCACCAGGATGAACAGCAGGCAGATCATCAGCGCGACGATGAAGGCGATGATCTGGCTGCGGGACATCGCCGAGGTCATCGAGGCAATCGACAGGAACGCCCCGGCGAGCAGGAGGCTGCCGACATAGCCCGACACGATCACGCCGTTATCGGGATCGCCGAGCCAGTTGACGGTGACGACGATCGGGAAGGTGAGCGCCATCGCGATGGCGAGGAACACCCAGGAGGCGAGGAACTTGGCGAAGATCGCCTGCCACGGGGCCACCGGCAGGGTGAGCAGCAGTTCCATGGTCCCCTGGCGCCTCTCCTCGGACCACAGCCGCATGCCCACCGCCGGCACCAGGAACAGGTACAGCCAGGGCATCCAGTTGAAGAAGGCATTCAGCGATGCCTCGCCCAGCTCGAAGAACCCGCCCAGACTGAAGGTGAAGAAGCCCGCGAGCAGCAGGAACACCACCAGGAACACGTAGGCGACCGGCGACTCGAAGTACGCGGCGAGTTCGCGCTTGGCGATGGTGCGGATGACGGCCCAGGCGCCCATTTACGCTGCCTTCTCTTCCAGGTGGATGTCGGTGCGGGTGATCGAGCGGAACACGTCCTCGAGCCGGCCCTCCTCGGTGCGCAGGTCCTCGATCTTCCACTGCTCGCGCACCGCCGCCTGCGCGAGCGCCGCGGCGAGGCTCCCGCCGCGGGCCGCCGCGTCCTCGGACCTGCCCGGAAAGGCGCGCACGGTAAGGCGCTCTTGCGGTTGCGCCGACGCTTCGAGCCTTCCCACCAGCGGCAGCAAGGCGAGCTTCTCGCGCACCTGCTGCTCCGCCGCCCCGCAGAGGGTCATGCTCACCGCCCCGGCGGTCTGCGACATCGCCTTGAGCTCGGCGGGTGTTCCGTTCGCCACGATGCGGCCGCGGTCGATGATGATGGCGCGCGAGCAGGCCGCCTCGACTTCCTCGAGGATGTGGGTGGAGAAGATGATGGCCTTGCGCGCGCCCATGCGCTTGATCAGCTCGCGCACCTCGTGCTTCTGGTTCGGGTCCAGGCCATCGGTCGGTTCGTCCAGGATCAGCACCTCCGGGTCGTGAATGATCGACTGGGCGAGGCAGGTGCGGTGCTTGAAGCCCTTGGAGAGCGTCTCGATGCTCTGACCCAGCACGCCTTGCAGGTGGCAGATGTCCACCACGTTCGCGATCGCCTTGCGCCGCGCCTGCCCCGTGAGGCCGCGCATCTCCGCGGCGAACTTGAGGAAGGAGACGACGCTCATCTCGTGGTAGGAGGGCGCCGCCTCGGGCAGGTAGCCGATGCGGCGCTTCGCCTCCAGCGGGTCCTGCTCGACATCGAAGCCGCACACGCTGACACGGCCGGCGCTCGGCGGCAGGAAACCGGTGATCATGCGCATGGTGGTCGACTTGCCCGCGCCGTTGGGCCCCAGGAAACCGAGCACTTCGCCGCGCCCGACTTCGAAGGACACACCGTCCACGGCTCGCGTGGCCCCGAACGACTTGACCAGGTTCTCAACCTTGATCATCAAACCCTCCCCAAGGGTGGCCCGGTGCACGGGTGCGGCCGGACCGGTTTTCAGGGTCCCCGGCGGGCAACGCGGCACCGGGCAACCCGCAGCGTGGTAAGACCGGAGGCCGGCGCGCATGGTTCCCGATCCCCCTGCGCCGGCGCTCGCTTCGATGCCCGCGCGCCCGTCGAAACGGATCGCGGGCGGCGATGACCCCGCGGCCCTTGCGGGGCGACGCCCTCTCGCGGCAGCGCACTTTAGCCGAACGCTGCAACGCTCTCAACTACCGCGTGTCGGCGGTCCTTCGCCGTCGCCGCGCGCGCCGCGCGCCGGCGCCGCTCGGCCCGCCGCTCGCTCGCTGCGCGCAGCCCAGTTGTCCCGGACCGCGCGCGTCCCGTAAAATGCAGTGTTTTCCCCCTGACCAAATGCCCGGATCAACATGACACACGTAGTCACCGAAGCGTGCATCAAGTGCAAGTACACCGACTGCGTTGACGTCTGTCCGGTGGATTGCTTCAAGGAAGGTCCCAACATGCTGGTGATCGACCCCGACGAATGCATCGACTGCGCAGTGTGCATTCCCGAGTGTCCGGTCGAGGCGATCTTCGCGGAAGAGGACGTGCCTTCCGAGCAGCACAGCTTCATCGCCCTGAACGCCGAGCTGGCCAAGATATGGCCCACGATCACCGATGCCAAGGACCCGCCGGAGGACGTCGATCAGTGGAAGGACGTGAAGAGCAAGCTCGACAAGCTCGAGCGCTGAGCCCTTTGCGCACGCGGCCGGCGCCGCGCCGGCGCGCCGCCCCGCCCCCATGTTGAGACTGGCATTCGGCCTGTCGTTCGCCGGACTCTACGAGCGCGAAGGACTGCTGCGCCTGGACGCGGCGTTCCTCGAGTTCCTGCGCGCGGCCGACGCTTCGAGCGCCGAGCGGCTCGCCGCGGCGCGCCTTGCGCCGGCTGTGCTCGCACGCGAGGCGGAATCGGCGCTCATCCTGGAGCTTGCCCCGCACCTGGAGCGCTTTCTCGCGCAGCTGTTCGGTGTCGCCGAGGAGGCGCTCGCACTCGCACGGCGCCACGACGAGCTGGCGCCCCTGTACCACATGAAGCGCCAGTTTGTGCAGCGGCGCGCGGCCATCAAGTACAAGGCGCCCGACGTCCAGGACCTGGACGGTCCCGCCGTCGCCGCGGACCTGGCGCGGCGCTTCGGCCTGCCTGGCCGGACGTTTACCGAACTCGAGTTCGCGGCGAGCGTCGAGCGCTGGGTGGGTGAGGAGTGGGCGCACGAGGACGACCTGGAACTCGCCATGCGCTACGCGGCCTGGGCGCTGTACACACCGGCCGGCCGCGAACGCCATCGCGGCGACGTGCTGTTCCACCTGCCGGCCAAGGTGGACCCTCACCGCCTGCTGCGGCACGCGGTGACCAGCGACGAAACGGGCACCGCTGTCTACCGCATCGCGCCGGGACACCTGCGGCGCAGGGACGGGTTCGAGCTGACCGATCCCGGCACCGATCTCGTGGGCGCGCTCGACCAGGTGAACTACTGCATCTGGTGCCACAACCACGGCAAGGACTCCTGTTCCAGGGGGCTGCGCGAGAAGCCCACGGCCGCTGCGCCGCGGCCGGTGGCGTTCAGGAAGAGCGTCTTCAACGTGACGCTCGCCGGCTGCCCGCTGGAGGAGAAGATCTCCGAGTTCCAATTCGCCAAGTCGCAGGGCCTGCCGCTGGCGGCGCTCGCCATCATCGTGGTGGACAATCCTCTGCTCGCCGCGACCGGGCACCGGATATGCAACGACTGCATGAAGGCCTGCTTCT
>JADLDQ010000183.1 GCA_020846575.1 Burkholderiales bacterium | reverse complement strand
TGAGGCGCACCACGTCCACGCCCGCGCGCACCATGCGCTCCAGGACGACGGGATCGGAAGAAGCCGGTCCGAGGGTGGCGACGATCTTGGTGCTGCGGAGCATTTTCTCAAGTGTATCATCGCCTTACGGTCGATCTGACGAGGCGAGACGCGCTCCCGCGACGTGCGTCAGCACGTCTTCGCAAGCAACTACATGGCGGGGAATGCCCAGCGCGTCGGCATCCAGCCCCATGGCCAGTCCAGCGAGTTGCGACACGTGCAGGATCGGCAGATCGCCGCTCGCCGCATGAGTGCTCGCCATCTTTGGCTGGTAGGCGTCCAGAACCGTGTGGCAGAGCGGGCAGGGCGTGACGACGCACTGGGCGCCGTTGCCCTTCGCCTGGCCGAGGTGGCTGCCGCTCAGGCGCAGCGCGATCTTCTCGTCGGTGCGCACCACATGGAAGCCGCAGCACCGGGTCGCCCCCGGGTAGTCAACGACCTCGGCGCCGAGCACAGTGCATAGCCAGTCCAAGGCCGGTACGTCGCGCACGGAATGCTCCTGCAGGACCGACGCCGGTCTTTGAATGTGGCAGCCGTAGAACGGCGCGACGCGCAGGCCGCGCAAGGGCCGCACAATGCGCGCCCGCAGTGCCGCTTCGCCGAGATCCTCGGTCAGCACCCAAAGGAAGTGCTTGACTTCGACCTTGCCATGGTACTGCAGGCCTTCCTCCTTGAGCGCTCGGTTCACTCGCTCGCGGGCTGCGGCGTCTTCCCTGAGGCGCTGGTTCACTTCGATAAGGTTCAGGAGGCAGGTGTCGCAGACCACCACCAGCGCCGAGGCGACGCGCTCCGCGAGCGCGAGAATCCTCGCGTTGGCCGTGAGATGCAGCTGCTCGCTGATCGCGCGAAATTCCCTGGCGCCGGTGCAGCCGGGGTTTTCCAGTTCCTGTAACTCGACATCGAACAAGGCTGCCACGGCGTTCGTGCTCGTATCTAGTTCCCTGCAGGTTCCTTTCGCCGAGCAGCCGGGGAAATACGCGTATCTCCTCTTCACTTGTCTTCCTTCTCGCTGGTTTCGTAGGTGCGCCGCAGCCCCTCGAGGCCAGGCGTCGCGCGCCCGCCCAGGGCATCAGAGAATTTCAGCTTTCCCCGGCGCCTCATCTTCAGGGCGACCCCGAGCGCGCCAAGGCCGAAATCGCCCGAGCGGGCCGCCACTGCGGCGGCATTGGCATAGCCCCGCTGCTTGACGGTGTCGAGAAAGGCGTGCGCGCGGCGCGCGCCGGGCGTGCTCCCGACTCGGTAGGCCATGCGCTTGAGGGGTTCGATGGCCTCGCGAACGATCGGGATCTCCGCCGGGCAGACCGGTTCGCAGGCATAGCAGGAAATGCATTTGAAGACGTTCGCCACGTCGCTCGCCAGCGCCGCGCGCTCGGCGCCGTCGCGTGGATCCTGGGCGAGCTCGCTCAGGGCGACCAGCAGGGCGGGTCCCGCAAAGTCTGTATCGCCGGTCCGAAGCACCGGACAGGCGCTCTGGCACGCGAGGCATTGAATGCATTCCCTCAGGTGGGCGGTCGGGGCGACGTCGGTCGATTTGAGAGGTTCAGGAAAGCCCGCGTACTCGGTCCTGCGCACCAGGGTCGGCGAGATCTTCGCCAGCGCCGCCTCGTAGGGCGCGCGCGAGGTGACGAGATCGCGGATCACCGGCAGGTTGCTCAGCGGCTCGATCGTCATCCGCTCCTGCACGGGTTCCCAGCAGGCGAGCTTGGGCAAGCCGTTGACGTTGACGGCGCAGCTGCCGCATTTCTTCGAGCCGCAGAGCCAGCGGTAGCCGATGTCGACCGCCAGCACTTCGTGGACGTAGTCGAGCGCGTCCATGATCCGCATGCGCGGCTGATAGGGCACCTCGTAGCTCTCGTAGCGCGGCTCGCGATCCACCGACGGGTCGAATCGGTAGACCCTGAGGTGCACCTTGTCGGGCTCAGTAGTCGGCTTCGAAGAAGGGTTCACGGTTCTTTTCCGGAGGCAGGTGGGGAACTTCGATCTTCTGCTGGCGCGAGCGCCACTCGCCATCGACGCGCGCCACGATGTTGCGGCATAGCCAGTGCTCGTTGTCCACGTAAGGGTAGTCCTCGCGATAGAACGGCCCGCGGCTTTCCTTGCGGTTCAGCCCGGAGCGGACCGTCGCCTCGCAGGCGTCGAGCATCGAACAGGTGTCGAGCGCATCGAGCCAGCCGGTATTCCAGACGCGCGAGGCGCTCTGCAGGCGCAGACGCGGTACGCTCTGCTCGCGCACCTCCTGCAGGGCGGCGAGCGCCGCCTGCATGTTCTTCTCGTTCTTGATGTAGCCGAGGTCCCACATGATCTGGCGCACGCGCAGCTTCGCCTGCATCGGCCGCGGACCCGCGGCATCGGCCTGCAGGAATCCGAAGACGCGCGCCGCCTCCGCCTCGAGCGCCTGCTGCGGCAGCCGCGGCAGCGCGCGCCGCAGCGCGTCCTCGGCCGCCGCCTCGCCGGCAACCTTGCCGTCGTAGCTGGCGGGGCCGAAGCCGCCCAGATAGTGGCAGCCGAGGCCGCCCGCGGCGTACAGGCCGGGAACCGTGGTCGCCATGGTTCGCGTGTCGACGTTGAGCCCGCCGTGGCGCATGTGCATGGTGATGCCGCATTCGATGCGATCGCGGGCGACGTCCAGCCCGAGCTTGCCCCACACCTTGGCCTGGTGCTGATAGGCGCGGATGATGTCCCCGGGAATATGGTCGTAGCCGGAGGTATAGCCGCCGTCCCAGCGCGCTTTGCCCGCCTGCACCTGCAGGCACAGCCGGCGCAGCTGCTCGGTATAGGGCGCCGACGCCCCCGGGCTGTGCGTCTTCTGCTCGTAGAACATCTCGCCCGCGGAGTTGTAGAGGCGCGAAGTCTCCAGCGTGCCCATGAGCGGATTGGGGTACAGGTGGTAGCGCATCCAGCTCTTCGGCGCGAGGACGTCGCTCACGTGCCACCACTGGATTTCCAGGTTCGCCAGCTCGGCGCCGGCGCGCAGGGCCATGGCGAGGCCGTCGGCGGACTGCTCGCGCGTTCCCGTGGCGCGCGTCGCCAGATAGTCGGAATGGCCGGTGGCGAGGACGACGTTCTTCGCGCGGATGGCGAAGAACTCGCCCGTGCGATAGTCGAGCACCGTCGCGCCGGCCACGCGCTCGCCGTCGCCGAGAAGCGAGGTCACCGCGCATTCCTCGTATAAAGGCAGGGCGCGGCGCTGGATTTCCCGCCGGCGCTTCTCGAGCAGGATCGGCCCGGTGGCGCCCTGCTTGTGCGCGACGAGCGAGCGGTTGCGGGCGTTGATCATCTCCAGATTGCCCTGCGCGTCGCGCCGCCAGTACACGCCGAGGCGCTCAAGATCCGGGTAGAACTCCTCGCACATGTAGTCTTCCATGCGCGCGCAGTACTCCTGGTCGGCCAGGTAGTGGTTGTAGTAGCGGATCATGAAGCGCCAGCGGTTGCGCCGCGCCTGCTCGTCGGTCTTCGTGAAATAGGGTGTGAAAGCGGCGAAGATGGAGCAGCCGCTCTTGCCGAGCAACCCCTTCACCACTATGGCGACCTGCGCGCCGCGATCCGCCGCCTTCAGCGCCGCGTTCGTGCCGGCGGCGCCGCCGCCGATCACCAGAACGTCCGTTTCCAGTACCTTGGTCATGCGTCTTTCTCCCGCCGCTTATGCCGCGACTGCCATGGTTGACGGAGTGGCACCGCCCTCGTTGCCGGCAAAGATCTTTCCGGGATTCATGATGCTGTTGGGGTCGAGCGCCCGCTTGAGTCGGCGCATGGTCTCGATTTCTTCCGGGCTTCGGCTGACCGGCAGGTAGTCGCGCTTGAGCAGGCCGATGCCGTGCTCTCCCGAGATCGAGCCATGCGCTTCGCGCACGCACTCGAAGACCAGCCGGTAGATCTCGCCGCGCTCGACGCCCGGGATGGTTCGCGCATCAACGGTGAGATGCAGGTTGCCATCCGCGACATGGCCGAAAAAATAACTGCGATGCTCCGGCCATTTCGCCGCCAGCTGGCGCCTGCAGCGATCGACCAGTCCCTGCATCTCGCTCGCCGGCACGCTGACATCGAGATTGACCGGAGACAGCCGGGTCGGAACCTCGGCTGTCGCCTCGCGAATGGCCCACAGAGCGCGCGCCTCCGCGAGCGACTGTGCGCCCACGGCGTCGAGCACGCCGCCTTCGCGCAGCGCCTTCTCCAGCACCGTCGCGACGCGCGACTCGTCCGGCACCGCCGACTCGACGGTGAACAGCGCGTAGAGCGCGTAGGATTCGGGCAGCGGCGCGCGGCGCGACGGCAGCCACGACACGCCGAGCCGGTAAAACTCCGGCCACATCAGCTCGTACGCCGCGATTCCCCCGGGATCCTGTTGCAGGGCGCGCAGCAGCCGGATGGCCGCATCGAATGTCGGTAAAGCGCACAGCACGGTCCGCACGGCCGGCAGCCGCGGGTAGAGTTTCAGGACGGCCCGTGTGATCACGCCAAGCGTGCCCTCGGCGCCGATGAAGCACTGCTTGAGGTCGTAGCCGGCATTGTTCTTCATCATCCGGTTCAGCGAACGCAGCACGGTTCCGTCGGCGAGCACGGCTTCGAGGCCGAGCACGAGCTCGCGCGTCATGCCATAGCGAAGGACATTGCTGCCGCCGGCGTTCGTCGCGATGTTGCCGCCGATCTGGCACGAGCCGCGCGAGCCGAGGTCGAGCGGGAAGTAGAGATTTGCCTTCTCCGCCGCCTGCTGAACCGTTTGCAGCGTGGTCCCCGCGAGGACGGTCATCGTTGCCCCCGCGGCGTCGAGCGCTTCGACGCCCTGCATGCGGGCGAGCGACACGGCGATGTCACGCGACCGGGGAACGGCGCCACCGGCAAGGCCGGTCATTCCGCCCTGCGGCACCACGCTCTGGCCCTCGCGGTTGCAGATGCGCAGCGCGTCTGCGACCTCGCTCGTGCTGCGCGGCCTGAGAAACGCGAGCGGCCGCGCCGGTGCGTGGCGCGTCCAGTCCGTGTGACAGCCTGGCTCGATAGCCTCGCCGGTCTGCACGACGGCATCGCCGAGCGTCGCGCGGAGCGCGGCGAGCGCCTCACCCATTTCAGTGCGCTCCGCGAACGCCTGTCCGCCTCGTACCCACTACTGTCGTGTCACCCGGATGTTCTGCTCACGAATGATCTGCGCCCAGCGAGCCGATTCGGCGCGAATCCGCTGCGCAAACTGGCCGGGTGCGTTCTGCAGGTAGACGAGCCCCTGTTCGGAAAGGAACTTCTGAATCTCCGGAGTCTGCGCGGCCGCGGTGTATTCCTTGTAGAGGCGCTCGATTATCGCGCGCGGAGTACCGGCCGGAACGATCACCGCATACCACGTGACCACATCGATTTCCGGATATCCCACCTCGGTCAGCGTCGGCACATCCGGAAGTTGCGGCACGCGCTGAGGCGTCGTCACCGCGATCGCGCGGACTTTGCCGGCGCGAATTTGCGGCAGCAGGGAGGGCAAGGTCTCGAAGGTCAGCTGCACCTGGTCGGAGATCAGCGCCGGCAACGAGGTGCTCGTGCCCTTGTAAGGAATGTGCTGCATCTCGATGCCATCCTTGCGGCGGAATATTTCGAAGATGAGGTGCTGCGCCGTGCCGACGCCGACCGAGGCGTAGTTGAGCTTGCCCGGGTTGGCCCGAGCCGCCGCAACCACCTCGGCGACCGTCTTGGCAGGAAAGGCGTTCGACGATGCGAGCACGAGCGGCGAGGCCGCGAACATCGTCACCGCTACCAGGTCCTTCTCGACGTTGTACTGCATGTCCTTGAATAGCGACGGCAGGATGGTCAATGGCGCGAGATTGCCCATGCCGATGGTGTAGCCGTCGGGCGTCGCGCGCGCGATTTCCGCCGTGCCAACCATGCCGCCCGCGCCCGGCTTGTAATCGGTGACCACGGGCTGACCCAGCGTTCTGGATACTTGATCGTTGAACGCCCGGGCCGCGATATCGGCAAGCCCGCCCGGCGTCCAGGGCACGACGAAACGGATCGGCCGCGCCGGCCAATCTTCAGCGTGCACGAAGCAAGAGGCAAGAAGAACGATCAAGCCGCCGATCAGGTTCCGCATGGTTTCCTCCACTCAGCATCGCGCCGCCCGTTGACGCGAAATTCGCGTCGCCAACCGCGTGGGGCACAAGGTCGTGCGCTAGTGTATTGCGCCGGGGCGACGCTCGGCAACGCTTGCTGCGAAACCGGCTCGACGGCTGTGACCGGATACCGGATCCCCCAATGACTGCCGTATAGCGATCCCGGACACCAGGCCCAGCCGATATCATGAGACCGATCCGCCTGGCACGAAAGGAGGCTACGATGGCTGCGCCGCTGATCCATTCCGCGCAGGAGCTTTGCGGCATCGCCGCACACGCGCGCGAGTACACGCTGAAGCTGGTCGCCGATCTTCGCGACGAGCAGCTCGAGGTGCCGCTCATGCCGACGGTCAACCCGTTGCGCTGGGAACTCGGACACGTGGCGTTCTTCTACGACGTGTTCCTGCTGCCGGCGCTCGGCGAGCGCGGGTTCCAGCTGGCCGGCGCCGAGAAGCTCTACGATTCGTTCAAGGTCGACCACGACGA